>JAENXO010000198.1 GCA_016649455.1 Gemmatimonadota bacterium
CCGCACAGCGCCCGCAGGCGTTGCACGCGACGTCGCAAAGGTCGGTTGAGGCCTCGCCTTCGAGAAGATTCTTGCACTGAACGATCAGCTTGTGATCGAGCGGCATCAGCACGAACAGGTCCAGCGGACACGCGTCGACGCAGTCGCCGCACGCCGTGCACAAATCGATATCGACCTCAGGAAGGTCGAATTCGTTCATCCGGATCGCGTCGAAATCGCATGACACCGCACAGTCCGACAGGCCGACGCAGCCCCACGGACACGCCTTTCCGCCTCCGCTTACCGCGACGGCGGCGGCACAGCTCTCGAGACCGTCATAGATCGCCTTCCTCGGCGCAACCTGCGAGCCGCCCGCGCATAGCAGGCGGGCGACTCTCTTTATCGCCTCTCCCGCGTCCACCCCGAGCATCGCCGCGACGTCTTCCAGCTCACCTTCGCCCATCACGGTGCACCCGGCAGGCGCCACGGTACCTTTCACGGCCGCCTCGGCGAACGCACGACAGCCCGCGTAGCCGCAGGCTCCGCAGTTCGCACCGGGGAGGATGTCGGTCACCGAGTCGATGCGCGGGTCTTCCCACACGCGGAGCTTGCGGTTCGCGAGCGCGATCAGCGTCCCGAACGTCAGTCCGACGCCGCCCAGGATCGCGACGGAGCCGAGGATCGCCTGGGCGGTCATGCGGCTCCGTCGCCACCCTGTCCGAGGATCCAGGCGGCCAGCACGTCGGCGTCGGTCGCCGGCGCTGCATCCGCTCCAGCGGCTCCGTCACCGGCAGCTCCGACGCTCCGCGTGGCACCCGTCAGCACGCGAAGCAGACGCAGCTCTTCCGCCTGCTGAAAGGCGCTGATCCGACCGAGCGATCGCTTCGGATCCTCCTCGGGCACCATCTCGACCGTCAGTCGAAGCCTGGGCGATCCATCACTCCCCGGCCGGTGTTCGAACCGGGCCGCATCCGACGGGACGAGAGCGGCAATCGCCGGCCCCTCGGTGTCGCCGATACGCGCCAGAGTAGCGGGGTCGTCGGTCTGCAGGACGTGGACGCCCGGCGTCAGGCAGCGCACCAGCGCCGCGGGAGGCGACTTGCCCTCGACGATCAGCACGATCTTCTGCGTACCATCGAGGAAGTCCGCCAGCCCGCCCGCCCGGAAGTCCTCACCGCGCAGGGAAACCACGAGAGGGGGGGCGATCTCCCGCTCGATTCGACTCCATTGAGCCGGCGGGAAGTGATCAATCCACCGACCGTGCTCGTCGGCCTTGAATCTGCCCGTTCGGGCAAGCTCGGCCGTACGGGCGGCGCCGTAGGCGCGACCCGCTTCGCCGAGCGCGCGGGCAACGGTCTCGCTCAGGTCGCCGCCAGCCGGAACCTGCGCGACGAACACGTCATCGCCCGCTGCTGCCAGCGATTCGAGCGTCTCGACAGCCCGCGCCAGGTGCCCGCGGCTCGCCTCATCCAGGACCTCGTCGGAAGCGACCAGTGATGCGAATCGCTCCACGTCGATATGGCCGGCGCCGAAGTTACCGAGCTCCGCGGCGGCGCGGTCCAGGCCCGCACCCGGCTCACCGCCCTGTGCGAGCAGCAGTCCGCGCAATTGGTCCGCCGTGCCCACCAGGGCCGAGCGATAGTCATCGCGCGCCGCCGTCACGGCGGCGAGCGCATCTCGAGTCCGTTCGTCAGACGGCATATTTATCGAGCTCATCGTTCAGGATTTCGATCTTTTCGTCCGTCGAGTGGAGCGGAAGGTGCCTCGTCTCCTCGTAGCGTGGACGGCTTTCATCCCGGAAGAATACGCCGACGCGAATGAGGTCGGTCTTCTCCGCCATCTCGCGCGCCGCTTCCATGTTCCGGGGATCGTGACGGGCAACGTTCTTATAGATCTGGTGCAGATCGGGAACCTCGATCCCGTCCGGGTGCTCGAGCATCTCGATCATGTCCGGATTCCGGACGGCGTCCTGGTACAGATCTCCCGTGAACACCGGGCAGCGCTGGAGAATGCGCACGAACGCGAAGCCCTTGTGCCTGTAAGCCGCCTCGAGCGTCGCGTACAGGTGAGCCGGCATCCACTCCGCGGTCTGGGCCACGAACGAAGCGTTCGTGACGCCGAGCGTCGTTTCGATCGGGTTCAGGGCCGGCAGATAGCTGCCGAGCGGCTGCGTATTGCTCTTGTATCCCTGCGGCGTGGTCGGCGACGTCTGCATCTTGGTCAGGCCGTAGATGTTGTTGTCCAGCATCAGGGCCACCATGTCGACGTTGTACCGCGTAGCGTGCAGCCAGTGCGCGGCGCCGATGGACGTGCAGTCGCCGTCTCCCATCACCACGAACACGTGCAGATCCGGCCGGTTCAGCTTGACGCCGGTCGCCACCGGCAGCGCGCGCCCGTGGAGTCCGTGGAATCCGTACGAGTTTACGTAGTGCGGAAACCGGCTGGAGCAGCCGATCCCGGACACGAAAACGGTCTCCTCCGGTTTCAGCTGCTCGGCCGCCAGAAGGCGCTGGGCGGCTGTGAGGACGGAGTGGTCTCCGCACCCGGGACACCACCGGGCCTGCACGCCCTCGTAGTCGGACATCGAGTACTCGTGGTCTTCTTCGACCGGGAACAGCAGAGAACAGCTATGGGAGCTCACGCGGCACCCCCCTCCGGCATATGCGTTCGAATCACGTCCTGGATCACTCCGGGTCTGAGCGGCTCGCCCAGCACGCGCGTCCAGCAGTCCACGTCCACCAGCGTGCTTGCCCTGAGCAGCCAGGCCAGCTGTCCGCGGCGGCGGTTTTCATCGGTGATGAACGGCTCGCCCGGATCGTCACTGTAGTTGATCTCGACCGTCATCACCTTCCGGAACCGCTGGAAAATCTCCTTCAGCCCCGGCTCGAGTGGTGACAGGAACCGGATATGCACAGACGACACGGCCAGACCCTCGGCCCGCGCGTTTTCGACCGCTTCCTCGATCGCGCCCCTGGTGGAGCCCCAGCCGACGACCAGCAGGTCGCCCGAATCCGGACCGTTTACCTTCGGAGGCTGCAACGTGCTCTGGAGAACCGCGAGCTTGCGGCTTCGCATCGTCGAGCTGCGCTGATTGATGGCGGACGCATAAGCGACGTGACTGTCCTCGTCATGCGCCAGCCCTGTCAGCGTATGCATCCCACCCGGCTGTCCCGGAATGAACCGCTGCGACAGCCCGGTGTTCGGATCCCACTCATACGGACGCTTGCCCTCGGGCACCGGGCTCATGTCGGGCCGGGCGCCCATCCAGGCCGCATCCAGCATCGGGCGGGGAAACGGCTGTACTCCGGTCGCCAGGTTGGCGTCCGTGAGCACGACCACCACCGTGCGGAACGTCTCGGCGATCCTGCGAGCCGTGACGATCGCGTGAAAGCACTCCTCGATCGTCGCGGGAGCCATGACGACATGTGGCGCGTCACCCGGCTGCCCGAAGATCGTGGCGAGCAGATCTGACTGCTCGACCTTGGTCGGGAGCCCGGTCGAGGGCCCGCCCCGCTGGACATCGACCACGACGAGCGGAATCTCCGTCATGATGGCGAGCCCCAGGAACTCGGTCTTCAGGGCCAGTCCCGGACCCGAGGTGATCGTAAAGGCGACCTTGCCCGAGTAGCTCGCGCCGATCGCCACGCCGGCCGCGGCGATCTCGTCCTCCGCCTGGTGCACCACGCCGCCGAACTTGTGGAAGATCTCTCCGAGCTGGTGCGAGACAGAGGTGGCAGGCGTGATCGGATACATCGCGCAGAGCTCCATTCCCGCCGCCACGGCTCCGAACGCGATCGCCTGGTTGCCGTTCATCACGACCATGCCCTCGGCGCTGTGCTTCGTCGGAACGTTTACCCGGACCTCGAGGTGCTCGTCGGCCCAGGAGTATCCTAGCTCGAGCAGTTTCACGTTCTTGTCGTAGACCGCTTCGGACTTCTTCCGGAAGGCGTGCGCGACCTGCTCTTTCGCCAGGTCGAGATCCCGGTCGAAAATCCAGCACAGCATGCCCAGGGCGAACATGTTCTTACCTTTCCGGGCATCATCCACCACGGTCAGACACTGCTCTTCCATCGGAACTTCCACGATCCGGTAGCCGCCGCCGGACAGCTCCTCCATCGCGGCTGCCCACTCCGCCCGAATGTCCTCGTCCCGGTGGTCCTTCCACATGTTCTCGACCAGCAGCGTCGCATCGCTCTCGAGCCCGTCGAGACGGTGCCGGGCGACGAGGACCTGTTCGTTGAACGCCACACAGACGTTCGTCCTGTCCCCCCAGTTCGTGACTTCCTCGGTCCCGATCCGGATGCGGTTGCCGCTCGCCCCGGCCGGGCTGCGCGCCGGCGGCTGGATCTCGGCCGGGATGATCTCGACCGTCCACACGCCGTTGCCCATCTTCGCGCTTACCGCGCCGAAGATCTGGCCGCACTTCTGCGCGCCCTCTCCGGAATCAGACACGATTTCGACCGTGTGCTGATGGTCCTGGATCACTCTGACCCCGTCCGTCGTGCGGCGCTCATCGGTCGCCGTTTCCGTCACCGGGGAGTTCGTCGTCATGTTTTCTTCCTCGTATTCCGTTCTACGTCAATTGTCGTCGGCCATCGTGTCTGTTCGTCCCGCTACTTCGGCAGTCTCCAGTTCCGGGACGAAAAGAGTCTCCCGGGTAAGTGCATCTTTTGTGCCAGAACGGCCCGAGGCCTCTTGTTACTGTAAGCGATTACAGAACAACACGTTATCGTGGTCACCGGGAATCACGGCGACCCGTACGATTCGACATCGGGACAAGGTGGCACAAACAGTCCATTCCAGACGGAGGTCGGTGAGCCAGCGAGTCTCCGGAAGTTCGGTTCACGTGCGGAAAGCCGTCAGTCGAGCGCACCCGGGTCCAGGGTTCCGATGAACGGAAGAGCCCTGAATCGGTCGTCAAAATCCAGTCCGTATCCGACCACCCAGTCGTCCGGAATGTCGAAGCCGACGTAGTCGGCCGTCACCTGCGCTTCCTGTGTCGGCTTTCGCACCAGCACACAACTCCGGATGGATGCGGGTCTTCTCGCCGCGAGCACTTCCAGCAGGTACGCCAGCGTCCTGCCCGTGTCGAGGATGTCCTCGACCAGCAGGATGTGTCTACCCTCGATCGAAACGCGGGTATCCATGATCAGGCGCACCCCGGCCCGCCGTGTGTCGCGTTCATAGCTGGACAGGGCGATGAAGTCTACACGACGGTTGATGGAAAGAGCCCGGGAGAGGTCGGCGACGAAGATGTAGGAACCACGCAGTACGCCGAGGAGGAGGATCTCCCCGGCATCGGCGTAGTCCTGGTCGATCTGGTGCGCCAATTCCATGACGCGGGAGCGGATCCGGTCCTCCGGAATCAGCTCCCGAATCCCTGCCGGCATCACAATCCGCGAATTGGGCTCGGGCTCAATGGAACGCGTACCCGAAACCGATCGACGTGAACAGGTCGTTCTGGACCTTGGCGTCCTCAAACGGCTCGGGATCGAACTGTGAGACCAGGTCCCGGACATCCAGGCGCAGGAACCACGATTTGGACA
>JAENXO010000351.1 GCA_016649455.1 Gemmatimonadota bacterium
CGGTGACGGTCGCCACGGAATCGAGCTGGTACTGGCGTCGCAGCTGACGGGCGTGGCAGCGCTCGGAATCGGCTTGCTGAAGATCGTCTCTTCCGGGCTGACCATGGGCGGGGGGGGAGCGGGCGGAGTGTTCACTCCATCGCTGTTCGTCGGAGCCGCGTTCGGCAGCTTCTTTGGCCTCACGGTGGCAAGCCTGTTCCCGGGGATGGGAATCACACCCGAGGCCTACGCACTCGTCGGAATGGCCGGCCTCGTGTCGGGAGCGACGTTCGCTCCGCTTACCGCGATCATCATCATCTTCGAGATGACCGATGACTACGGACTGATCCTCCCGTTGATGATTGTGTGCGTGATCAGCTATCTCGTCGCCCGTCGAATCAACACGGAATCGATCTATTCCGAGGCGCTTCGCCGATCTGGAGATCACATCCGCCACGGGGCGGATCGCTCGATTCTCGAACGGGTTCTCGTGTCCGAGTGCTACAACCGGGATCCGCACGTCGTTGTCGAGGATGCCCCGCTCCGGCAATTGTTGAGCCAGCTTCGCGACTCGCGGCAGACTTCGTTTCCCGTGGTGGACCGGGAACTCCGACTATCGGGGATGCTGAGCTATTCGGCAGTGGCTCGGGCGATCCACGAGGGCCTGGTGGACATTCTGATCGCGGCGGACCTGGAAGAGGGAGAAGTCGAGGTCGTCACGCCTCGCGAATCACTGCTCGACGCCTCACGGAAGATGGGAATGCGCGACCTGGACTACATTCCGGTAGTCGACAGCGAGGATTCCCTGCGACTCGTAGGCCTGCTGAGCCGGGCGGACATCCTCGAGGCCTATCAGACACGTCTCATGCTCCAGGACTGAAGGTGAAGCGCGGATGATTCTCGGAATCGGGGTCGACCAGGTCGAGGTCGGGAGGATTCAGAGGTTACTGAATGACCGGCCGGAAAAGGCTGCTCAGCGGCTGTTCACGACACGTGAGCGACAGAAGTGCGAATCCCGCCAGAGACGCGACGAGTGCTTCGCCGCTCGTTTCGCGGCGAAGGAGGCGTTCGTCAAAGCGCTCGGGTGCGGCCTGCGGGAGGGGATGAGCTGGACCGATATCGAGGTCCGGACCGACGGAAACGGCCGACCGCGCATCGTCCTGTCCGGGGCGGCCGAGGAGGCGTTCCGCTCCCGGGGCGGCAGCGAAATCTTCCTGAGCTTCACACACGAGGGTGGACAGGCCGTGGCGTTCGTCGTGCTGGAACGACGGACCGATCGCCCCGGGCCAGGACTCGACTGACTCCTGTCCGCCAGTTAACCGCCGGAGCGGAATGCAGCTGGGGGATAGCGGAGATACAAATACGCGAACAGGGCCAGGGAGAGCACGACCAGCATGCGATCTCCCGACAGCAGATATCCCGTAAGACCCAGCAGAGCCTGACCTTCCGCAAGCGCCCAGATGAAGATCGCGCTCGTCACACGACCGCTGTCGTCCACCCGGCCCGAACGGACCCTGGCCTGGATGACTCCGGTTGTCAGCGTAACTCCGATCGCCACACCTAACCACGCGAATCGAAGCAGGGTCGGATTCTGGATGCCCCCTGTCGGCTCGAGGGCGAACAGGAGCACGGCTGCGTACAGCACGACTCCCGACGCGAGGGCTGCATACAGAATCGGAAGCTGATCGAAGGAGGGACCGGATCCGGTCGAGGACATGTCACACCTCGTGGTCTGAGGCGAACGGAACGGCCCGATCGGGAACCCTGCCGGGTTCCAGGTGTGTCAAAGATAGAGAGAGCCCCCGGAGCCACGGAACCTACCTGGATCCTATCCCCGCAGTCGATCCGTGGCCGAGGGGGCTATCTCGTATCAGTCGGCCAGGGACCAGACAGGTCGTGGGCCGCGACCGGCAGGAGAATAGGACTTCAGGTCACACCCCGCAAATCCGATCCCTGGTAACCGCTTCGATCGAGCCCGGGGTCGTAGCGCTCAGTCGCGCGGTGCCGCCATCTCCCGGATGAGCAGCCTTCTTACGTCCTCTTCCGGCAGAGCTTCCCAGCCGAAGCCCACGAAGCCGTGCGCCGTGTCTGGCGCGGTGTAAGCGAAGGCGGCCGGTCGGCGGCCGTAGAAGTACAGGCCGATCTCGGCCGACGTCGCGGGCGTGAGAAGTTGAACGCCGTGCCTGATGCGCAGGTGACGGAAAGGGCGTCCACTGTTCATTCGTCCGCTCGGGTCGTGCTCGACGAGATACGCGACGCTGGGGCCGAACGACAGCTTACGCAGGTGGCCCGCTTCGAGTCCGGGAATCGGGCTCTCCTCTCCGCTGTCCAGCCAGCGATCCCTGACTTCGGCCCAGCCCCGCAACTCCCTCGCCACGTGTCGCAGCTCGATCGCGCCTGGAGACAGATCGACGATCTCTTCGCCCACGAGGCGCGGATTCCGGTCCACGAAATCCAGCAGCCACCACGTCTGCGGATACTCCCGCCGCGGGATCTCAATCAACCGGGAACTCAACCGGGGGTCCTCCCGTATCGATCTTCCAGCCTGACTACATCGTCGAGTTGCGGGGTGCTGACCTCGAGAATCACGCTGTCCTCGATGGCTTCCATCCGGTGTACCGTGCCGGGCGGGATCTCGATCGCCTCTCCGGGGGTCCACTCGAACACCTCTTCGCCGCGCGTGAACAGCATCAGCCCGGACTGCAGAAACAGCGTCTCGTGCTTGACCTCGTGCAGCTGCAGCGACAGGAGGTGGCCGGCCGTCACCTCCAGCACCTTGCCTGCGTACAGATCGTTGTGGGCGTACCAGACTTCCCGACCCCACGGTTTATCGACGATTTTCGGACTGTGGACTGCACCCGTCATTCTGCTATGGCCTTTGCTCTCGTCTGCGGCACCGTCGTACGACCGTCAGCGACCGAAGCTCGTGTCGATCGGGCGCTCGGGCAAGGTAACTCGTCCAGGCAGTGGGCCGGGCCTCACCGGAAGTCCCGGCTCTGGCCCTTGATCCGTCGGCCCGCTAGATCGATTCCGTCGGCCCCGCGAACGAGTACGTTCACGACCTCTCCCTCCCGCTCCACCACTCCTTCGAGCACCAGGAGAGGCGAGCGAAGCACGTTCCGCAACTTCTCGCTGAGATCGGGCATCACGACGAAGTTCGCAAATCCCGTTTCATCCTCCAGCGTGATGAACATGACGCCTCTCGCGGTCCGGGGCCGCTGCCTGCAGATGACCAGCCCCCCCACGCACACCCGCTGCCCTGCACCCTGTTCGCTCAGTGCTTCGGCGGAAAGCACTCCCCGTCGGTTCAACTCTTCGCGCAGGAAGGAGATCGGATGGGCGCCGGGAGAGAGACCGGTGGTTCGATAATCCGCGAGCACCCGCTCGAACGCCGACATCGGCGGCAGACGCACGGCATGGCCCACGGAGCGGCGTGCCAGCGGACCCGCATCTCCACGGGATTGCCGGAGCACTTCCCATA
>JAENXO010000063.1 GCA_016649455.1 Gemmatimonadota bacterium
CGTCAACAGCGCGATCACCAGGATTACCCCGACCACGCGGATCAATACGACCACGGTGAGCGCCACGAGCGTGAGGAGCAGCAGGAACAGCGCCCCGACAGGAACGCCGATCACCCACGCGAACTCCTCGTCGAACGCGACCGCCCGCAGTCGCCGGAACAGGACGACAACCGTCCCGACGATCACGAGGTCGAGCCCGGCGACGAGCGCGACGTAGCCCGGGCTGACCAGCAGGATGTTGCCGAACAGATATCCGAGCAGGTCGGGGGCCTGCCCGGGGGCCAGGGAGACGAACAGGATCCCGAGTGCCATGCCGACGGCCCATACCATCGCGATCAACGTGTCCATTCCCTGCCGCAGCCTGAGCTCGGCGACTCCAATACCGAGCGCCGACAGGACACCGAATCCGAGCGCCCCGAGCATCGGCTCGAAACCGAGCAGATACCCGAGCCCCACGCCTCCGAACGCCGAGTGAGACAGCCCGCCCGAGATCGAGGCGATCCGGCGGACGACGACGAGCGTACCCACGATTCCACAGGCGACGGCAGCGAGAACCCCGGCGGCCAGTGCCCGCTGGAAGAACGGATACGACAGCGCCTCGCCGATCACGCTTCATCTCCGTGCGACTCGAACACCCGGTGTGGCACGCCGTGAGCGACCAGGTCTACCGGACAGCCGTACGCAGCCTCGACCATCTCGGGCGTCAGCTCCCGGGAATGGTGGTAGTGGAGCCGGACGTTGAGGCAGGCGATCGTCCGTACCGTCCGCGAGATGACTCCTATGTCATGCGACACCAGCACAATCGGAATCTCGTCCGCCAGACGATCGAGCAGTCCGTACACCGATCGCCCGATGTGCGTATCGAGACTCGCCGTCGGCTCATCCAGCAGGAGGACCTTCGGCTCGGCTGCGAGCGCCCGGGCAATGAGAGCCCGCTGAAGCTGCCCGCCGGACAGGCGGCCCACGCGCACGTCTGCCACGTCGGACAGTTCGACCGTGTCCAGGGCCTGTCGCACCAGTTCCCGGTCCCGCGCGCGCGGCGTCCGGCGGGTGCGAGGCCCTAGCCGGCCCATGCCGACCATTTCGGCCACACTGATCGGAAAGTCAGTGTCGAAGCGGGCATATTGTGGCACGTAGCCGATCAGTCCCCGTGCTTCTCTCGGCGGCCGACCGAATACCCTGATTTCCCCCCGGTCAGGCTCGATCAGACCGAGCATCACCTTGAGCAGCGTCGTCTTCCCCCCGGCATTCGGACCGATGATCCCTAGAAAGTCGCCTTCTTCTATCGTGAGGTCGATCGCTTCGAGGGCCTCTGTCTCGCCAAACCTCACATCGATGCCGCGAATCTCGATTGCCGGCGAGCCGTTGGCATTCACGGAGCCGTCGACTCCAGCACCGCCTCGGCAGTTTCACGCAGCGCCTCGAGTGGATCCCTGCGCAGCGGGTCGAGTGGCCTGATCCCGGCACCGATCTCGCGAGCCACCATGCGGGCGGCCTCCGTGCTGAATTGTGGCTGGACGAACACTGTGCGGATTCCGGCGGTCCGAGCACGATCGATCACCTCCGCGAGGCGGGCTGCCCCCCCGTCGCCACTGCCATGTGAGAGGATCGCGATCTGTTCGAGCTCGTACGCCCGCGCGAAGTACCCCCAGGCGGCATGCTGAGCCAGAAATGCCCTCCCGTGCGTGTCGGACAGTGACGCACGAATCGAGTCGTCTGCCGCGGCGATCTCCCGCCGGAGCACCTCGAGCCGATCCCCGATTTCCGTTGCCCGCTCCGGGATCAGACCCACGAGCGCCGCCGCCGCCCGCTCCGAAACAGTGTGCAGACAATCCGGGTCGAGCCAGACGTGCGGATCGTCCTCCAGCCACGCACACCCGTCGGACAGCCGGACACGGTCAGCTCCAGTGCCTGCCAGCAGGCCGTCCAGCCAGTTCGACTCCCATCCGAAAGCCGGATGCCCGACCTCGAGCACGAGATCCGCCCGTTGAATCACGGCGAGCTGTTCCATGCCCGGCTCAAACGAATGTGGAGAGGCCCCCGGCGGGACCAGCACTCGCAACTCCGCGGCACCAGGAGGCAACAGTCGGTCCACGATTCCCGCGATCGGGAGAACCGACATCGCGACGACAGGCAGCTCGGCGGCATGCGTCGAGTCCCCTTCCCGACCGCAGTCAACCAGCAGCAGCGTGACGACCACGCCCGACAGAACCAGCCAGTTGCCGTGAGACGATCGCTTCGTTGCAGTCATACCCCAATCTACGCCGGCGACCGAGCGCCTGCCGGCGGTGTCTGGTTGGCCGGAACCGCCTGGCGCAGAGCACCGGCCACGGAACCCTGATGTGCGAAGGGGAGACCCCGCAGAGCGGAGCCTCCCCTTCTGTATCGCAGACGTCCGACCGGTAAGGTCAGACGATCTTCACGACGTTCTTGGCCTTGGGACCACGGCCTTCCTCTGCGAGGTCAAACTCGACCTGGTCGCCCTCCTCCAGCGTGCGGAAGCCCTCGGACTGGATTTCGGAAAAATGGACGAAGGCGTCACGCGCACCATCGTCGAACGACACGAATCCGAAACCCTTCTCGTTGTTGAACCACTTCACGGTTCCCTGCAGACGCGACATCGAAGTCCATCTCCTGCTTAGATCCTGAGAGCGGAACCCACCGACCGCATTCGCGATCCGATCGACCCCGTCCCCGCACGCCGGCCAGCGGCCGACCGAAATGCCATGGGGGGCACACCGTGCGCTGGACGAACCCTCAAATAATGAGCCTCCGGACGTGCCGGAGGTATGGTCGTCACTCCCCTGAAGCCGACATGGCAATTCTGGCACGAGAAGATACCCGTTCGTCCCCGGAAGTCAACCACGGGACGCCAGATGCGTGATCCGGTGCTGAACGGGTGCCGCAGGCAGAAATGTCCAGCGCCCCCAACCGGAGACCGGAGTCACCGAATGGGGGCGCAGAGGACGCCCACTTCGATCAGGAGATAGGGCGAGCAACCCGGAAACCCTGACGGCGCCAGCTCAACACCGTAACCAGATCACTCGATGATAGAACGCGCAGCAACTCGGATTCGTGACACGTCCGGCACTGTCCCGGATACGACCAGTCCGACGTCACATACTTGACACTCGATCCCGCATCGAGTGAGCGTAGCGATGGAAATGCCTGATCGATTTCGTCTGCGGCCTACCCGGGGGGGTGAGGAGTGGAAGGTATGAGTACGGGGACTGCACTGGCATTCAACATCCTGTCCGCCGAACTGATGGCAGTCGGAATCGGGCACCAGAGCGCACCGCTTATCCTGTGTGTCGTGAGCCTGGCCTGGATCCAGTCCGGCTACCGGGTGCGGCGGCTTCTCGAGCGGGTGCACGCCTGGTAAGTCCGGCTCGAGTCCGCTATAACCGGAGGCCCCGCCCGAGATGGCGCGGCCTTTTCGTTGCTTCAGGTTGACGGATTGAAGGCCGTTGACCATCCCTTGGCCTGAGGCTATCAACTGGATGACGCAGAGACTCTGCCGCCGGACACCCCTCCCGGTAGCTGTGACCGTACCCAATTGAGGAAGCCATGCTCCGTATCGAGCTCCTCAATCCGCAATGGAACTTCTCATTCTCCTGCCCGCGCAAAGCGCGCTCGCGCAGGAACTCGATCCCGCCGACGAACGCAGAGGAGGTCGGTCAACTGCTGAACCGCTCCTACCCATCGGGCTACCGCGACATAGGGCTCGACGTGACCACAGTGCTGTGGGTCTTCGTGACAACCGACGGAACAGTCGGAGCCTCTCAGGTGCTCAAGACGAGTGGCTATGACGTGTTCGACGGTGCGGCCATGCGGGTCGCCGGGAAGATGGGGTATTCACCAGCTCAGCTGGGTGACGAGCCGGTGGCAGTCTGGGTCAATCAGGCAATCCACTTCAAGTCGGCCGAAGCCGGACAGCTCCTGGATGCACCGGCCGGAGGACACGGATAAGCCGATGGATGAAAGCCGCTAGGCGGGATCGTCCAGGACCACACACTCTGCGATAGTCTCGCGGAGTCCGGACACGGCCTCGACTGGCGAACGCTCCTGCTCGAGGTACAGAAGATCCTCGTTCGTCCGGATGAAGTTGCTCTGGTGATGCAGGTGGAACAGGACTCCCCTGCCGCGCAGCGCCTTCGACCTGACACCGGCGGCGGCCAGTCGAGCCTCGAGTTCGGAGTCTTCGTATCCCCAGCCCTCGAAGGCGTTGTTGAAGCCGTTGATCCGCACCAGGTCGGTCATCCAGACTGCGGCGTTGCACCCGGCCAGACTCCGGGGCCTGCTGCTCATCAGGTCGGCGATCGGTCGTGGCGGACGGACGCCGCACCAGGCGTGTCGAAGCTGCCCCCTGGCCTCTCCCGCCACGAGGCGGATCGGATTTTCGTACTCGAACGGATTCAGTTCCCCGAGGAGGATAGCATTGCTGACTTCCTCGCCGAGCATGACCCGCCGTCCACACACGTACCTGCCCGGTTCGGCCCACTCCAGGTGATCGCGCACGAAATGGCGTGACGGAATGCAGTCTCCGTCGGATAGGAGCAGGTAGTCCGCGGATGATGTCGCTACCGCCCTATTGAGAATCCGACACTTGCGGAAGCCGCGGTCCTCCTGCCACATATGCCGAATGCGTAACCCGCGGTCCGCGAACTCAGAGGCAATCCGCTCCACGCCGGGGCCAGATCCATCGTCTGCCAGCACAATGGAGAAATCAGTTTCGACCTGGCGGAGATACCCTTCGAGGACCTCGCGGAGCTCGCGCTCGGCCCTGTAGACCGACAGGATGACCTCCAACCGGCGTGGCTTCATGTCTGCGCTCCCGACTGTTACAAAATGCGACGGGTGCCCCTCCGTGAGTCCTCAATAACACTGCGATAGTTAGCTATCGCAGTCAGGCGGAGATGCCGGAGGAGGGACTCGAACCCTCAAGGGATTGCTCCCACCGGATTTTGAGTCCGGCGCGTCTGCCAGTTCCGCCACTCCGGCGTGGCCGTTCAACTGCTTCTCGCTCTTTGCGCTTGCTTCCGAGGCCATTCCCACAGCCGCAGTCACACTATATCAACCGTTAAGGAGAGGCGATACCTCTTTCCCGAGTAGTCCAATCGATTTCACGAGATTCTCATGCGGTATGCCGAAGTCCATTTGAAATGTAATTCTCGAAATTCCACCAAGCGCCTTGCTGTGTCGAAGTATCTTGGCAGCTATCTCTTCAGGACCTCCTACAAGAAACGCCCCATCTGGCCCATTCTGGGCATCGAATCCAGCTCTTGTTACCGGAGCATATCCTCGTTCCTTGCCAATCCGTGTAAATACCTCTGCATAGCCGGGATAGTACTGGTCAACGGCCTCTTCCCTGCTACTGGCAACGAAGCCCAACGAGTGCAATCCGACTTTGAGCTGATCCGGTGAATGACCGGCTTGTTCTCCGGCTTGTCTGTATAGATCAACCAGGGGCCTGAACCGTCGTGTCTCACCACCTATTACAGCCACCATGAGCGGCAGACCAAGCTGCCCCGCCCGCACGAATGAGGCAGGTGTGCCACCAACTCCCAGCCAGATGGGGAAGGGACGTTGTACAGGGCGAGGGTAGATGGCCTGATTGTTCAGCGAAGGCCGAAACTTGCCGGACCAGGTTACCGACTCATTATCCCGGATTCGCAAGAGCAGGTTGAGCTTCTCAGAAAACAGCCTGTCGTAATCCTTCAGGTCATACCCGAATAGCGGAAATGAGTCGACGAACGAACCTCGGCCTGCCACGATTTCCGCCCTGCCATGTGAAATCAGATCCAGCGTCGCGAAGTTCTGAAACACTCTTACGGGATCGGCAGCACTCAGCACTGTTACTGCGCTGGTCAAACGAATGCGCTGCGTGCGTGCTGCAGCCGCTGCGAGAATTATCGCCGGTGCAGAATCCAGAAACTCCTTTCGGTGGTGCTCTCCAATGCCAAATACATCCAGACCAACTGTATCCGCCAACTCCATTCTCTCCAGGAGTTCGTCGAGCACCTGTGAGTCATCGACTTGCCGTTCTGGAGCAGCAGCAAAACTATCAATTCCTACTTCCATTCCACCTTCCCTTGCCTGATGAAAGGCGCTCGGTCGGAATTGCCTGCCCGGTCAGTTCCCACCCGACGCCTCCAGCGCGCACCCGCTCAGTTCCTGCCCGTCGAGCGTCAGGCGCGCCGTGAACGAATACGTTCGGTCGGCCATCGTGTCCGGGCACTCGACCTGTTCGACGACGAGTTCAAACCGGTGCCCACCGCCCTCCCCCGCCCACGTCCGGATTCCGCCGGCCGCCGCTGGAACGCTCACAGCGAATTCGAGATCCTCGAACCCTAGGCGTCCGACGCGCACGGACGCCGCCGCCACGTCCACGTGCCAGAACGGTTCGTTGCCCAGCGCCCGGAGGGTCACCCCCGCTGGCAGGACGGGCATTCCCTCCCCTTCCGCGGCCGGCTCCGTGCTCTCCTCGGGCACCGCAACAGGCACCGGGCACCCGGACGTATCCTCGGCCAGGAAGACCCACTGCAGGACGTAGATCCCGCTCTCGTACGCCGCCCCGGGGCCGCCCTGGCGCGGCTTGAATGCCTTGCCGAGCACCCGCGCGAGGACCGGTGTGCCCGAGCCCACGCTGAGTCCGTCGGCCGCCTTCCTCAGGTCCGCGTTCCGTGCCTCTGCCACCCACACGAGTTCGGCCGAGCCGCAGGGCTGGAGCGTGAGGCCGTCGGTACCCACCACGAGAAGTCCTTCAACCGTGTCCGCCGAGACGGACGACAGACTTGCCACGTCTATGCTCGAGTCATGAACTTCCGGTGAATCACCGCCGCATGCAGCCAGGTATACGGCTGCAACGCCGACGAGCCCGAAACGCCGGAGGCTGGACGGTGCATATCCCCACTGCCTTTCTGAGCGCATGCGTGTGTATCTCCATCTCGTTGAGCGGCTGCGCAGGTGGAGACGAGCCTCCCGCCAACCCGGACCCTGAACCTGAGATTCCGACGCTGACCAAGGTAACATTCGATCTCGACCTGTTGAACGATGACGGACTGATCGGCCCGCCAGCAGGTCTTCGCGGCGTCATGTACGAGTTCTGCATTCCGGCCGACAGCAGCAGTGCGGCCGAAGTCCGCGCGATCGATTCGTCTGTCCGCATGCACTCCACTTCTCCCGGCCGCATCGGCTGCACAGACGACCAGGTGCTCTGCATCGGCGAGACGCACCAGCCCGGGTGGCGCACCGTACTCGAGCAGCTTGCTGCGCTCGACTACGTAAAGCAGATCGACCAGAGTTTCGCGGAATAGCCGGATTCACTCCGGCGGCTGCAGCTTGTATCGCACGGCGTAACTGACGTCCAGCTCGTCGCTGGCCACGCCGTACACTGCCCCTTCCGCGAACCTGCGGGGCGAGAAGCCGCCCGGCAGGTCCAGTCGCCCAGCATAGCTCCCGTCGGGCTCGAAGATGTCTACCCTCATCGACGGCGGATCGTCGTACAGGCCTTCTTCGTAGCGGGCCGCGAACACTCGCCCCCGCGGAATCGAGACCCACAGCTTCGCGACCCGTGGTAGTGATTCCGGCCAGCTCGCACGTCCGATCAGCCCGGCCATTATCGAGTTCCCTCCCGGCCCGGGTCCCTGGAGCCGAAGCAGGTACGACTCGATCTTCGAGCGGAGTGCGTCATCGAGCCGCACGCCGTCGCCTGGAACCCGGACGATCCGTTCCAGATCTCCATTGGACGCATAGGCCCGCAACTCGTACGGATCGCCTGGCGTCCACCAGAGCGTGGACCCCGCTCCGATCGCCCACCGGGGATGCACCTGAATCAACTTCACTTCCGCCATGGGATCGGCCGAAACCGCCTCAACGTTCCATTGCAGGAGCGTGTCTGCCACCGGCAACCCGCCCGCTTCCGCGGAGGTGCGCACTAGCGAGTGGAGTACACGCTGTCCTCCGCCCGGCAGCGGGATCGACCAGAGGTGAACGAACGACTCGCCGTCCGGCATGACTTTCCACTCGCCGAGCGGGGGCGGCGACCCGCTGCCTTCCCCGCTCAGGGGATTGGCGGTGTACACGGTTTCCAGGTGCGACCCGAGGGCATCGAACCAGTGAAGGGCGGGCGGATAACTCTCCGTCACCGCGATCCTGCCATCATCCACTTCGAATACGCCGGTCGGATTCCCCAGCTCCCCGGGACCTTCGCCCGGTCCCCCGATCCGAAACACGAGCCCCCCCGACTCATCGACTCCGTAAACGGTCTGGTTCTGAGCATCCAGGACCCACAATCCGCCGCCGGCGCGAGGTGCTACATCCGCGATCCGGCCGAACGCGAGGTCCCCCTCCAGCGCTCCCACGGACAGGGAATCCGCCAGGCGCCAGAGTGGCGGGTTGGGCTCCGCGGCGTCAGTCGCCTGGATCACGACTACCCCCGCCGCCTCCTGGTCTCCCGGCATCTCGGAAGTCCGCCGCGGGTCGTCTGAGCTGCCGCCCCGGCAGCCCGCCGCACCGGCCGCAGCCGTCAGTACGGCGACCACGCAGCCGCAGAAGAAATGTGAGACAATGGCCTGCGAAGTGCGCCCCGGGCGCACCCGGCACGGACGATGATCGAACGACATGCGCCCTCCCTGTCAGACTCTCACACCGGCCCCGACCCGCGCCCGGCGTTCCATCCACGTCAGCCCGGGCTCAGGAGCGCCGGGCCACCACGTAGCGGTACGCGACCGGGATGGCCACGAGCACGAACAGCGTGCTCGATATCAGGCCGCCGATCGTCGCGAGTGCGAGAGAGTTCCAGATGTTCTCGTCCTGGGATTCGGCGAACAGGACGAGCGGTAACAACCCGAAGACCGTGGTGAACGTGGTCATCAGGATGGGGCGCACGCGCTCGAGCGTTCCCTGGATGATCGCGGAGCGGGTGGGGAGCGTCCGCCGAAGCTCCCCGATGTGGTAGACGATCAGGATCGCGTTGTTCACCACGATCCCGGCCATCATGATCGTGCCGATGTACGCGGTCCGGGTGAACGTCGCGTTGGTATAGAAGAAGATCAGGAATACGCCGATCAGGGCCAGCGGCAGCGTGAGCAGGACGACGAACGGCGCCGAGAGCGACTCGAACAGCCCGGCCGTGACCATGTAGATCAGCAGGACCGCGAAGGCGAGAGCGATGTAGACCTGGTTCGCCTCCTCGTCGGACCAGCGCCAGTCGTCTTCAGCGTCGATCTTGAACCCGGGAGGCAGGCTCGTCGCATCGACGACCGCGTCTCGGATCAGGTCGCCCAGCTTGCGTGGACCCCGGAATTCCCAGGCCACGGTCCGCTGGTACTGCTGGTCTTCCCGGAGGATGCGCGCCAGCACATCTCGCTGGTCGAGCACGGCGACGTCGGCCAGCCGCACGTCCTCTCCCCCGCCCGAAGGCACTCGGAGCTGGCTCATCGCGAGAAGGTCGAACTCCTCATATCCGGCCAGCTTCACGGTAAACGGAAGCTCCTCC
>JAENXO010000178.1 GCA_016649455.1 Gemmatimonadota bacterium
GCGGTCGCGCGTCCTGGCCGGTCACGCTGGTCTGTGCTGACCGGGCCCTGTCCATGGCCATGTAACCTCCACCCAAAGCCCCCACCGTCCCACGACCACCGACGCGGGCCCAGCAGCGGTTCCGTTGAGTCCCAACCGCACCTACGGGAGCCGGAGCGTGGAAGTTTCGGAGCGAACGCCTGGTCCACGGCACGTGTTACACAGATGGCGCAGAAGTCCAGGTGGATCGAGGTGCAGCGCGAACGCCAGGCCTGATCCTCCTCCGACGCAGGAAGCTCAAATGAAGCCGTCGATGCCCCGGCTATCCTCGTTCATGCTCGGAATCCTCGCGTTGGTCCTGCTCGCCGCCTGTTCGGACTCCGGGCCCACAGGTCTCGCGGACAACTCCAACGTCCACGGCGGACCGGACAACCCGGCCCGCGACGGCAGCTACACGGCGGCGATCGTCAGCGAGAACGGCATCGCTGCGCTGGAGCCGGTGGTGATCGGCGGGGTGGAGCAGTGGATATTGATCCGCGGCTACGACGTGTCCAACCCGGTTCTCGTGTTCCTGCACGGGGGGCCGGCCAGTCCGGCGATGCGCTATGCACGCTTCGCATTCGCTGGCCTGGAACGCCATTTCACCGTCGTTTCATGGGACCAACGGGGGTGTGGCAAGTCCTACCACGAAGGACTCAGCTCTGCATCGATCACCTTCGACCAGCTGCTCTCGGATACGCACGAGTTGATCGAGCTGATGCGGGCCCGGTTCGGGGTCCAGAAGGTCTACCTGATGGGCCTCTCCTGGGGATCGCTCCTGGGGACGATCACCGCTCGCGACTATCCGGAACTTCTCCACGCGTACATCGGAGTCGGCCAGGCGGTCAACGTCGAGCGCGGCGTTCCGGTAGCCCACGCGGCTGCCATGGCGCGATCGATCGATTTGGGACGTGAGGATGCGATCGCTGCTCTGTCGACCATCCAAGTCGATCCCGTCGACTGGGACCAGGTAGGGGAGTTGTACGACTGGCTGGAGGAGCTGGGGCTGGGCGACATTCACGACCCGTCGCTGCTCCCCGGGTTCGCACAGGAGGCGGGCCCGCTCACGGAATACACGGCGGCAAACGAGGCCAACGAAGGCGCCTGGCGGGAGCTCTACGCGTTCTCACCACTCCTGGCGGACCAGACCTGGCTTCAAACGTTGAACATCCTGGAGACGGTCCCGCGTCTCGAGGTCCCGGTGTACTTCCTAGCGGGAAGATATGACTACAAGGCCCCCTCGTTTCTCGTGGAGGAGTACTTGAACGCGCTGGATGCGCCCCAGGGCAAGCAGATGTTCTGGTTCGAGAATTCCGCTCACATACCGTTCATCGAGGAGCGGCCGGAGTTTAACTTTGTGATGATCGACGAGGTCCTGTCGGAAGCCGGCGGATAGCTGGAGGCGAAGCCAACCGCCGGCCGTGGCTCCGCTACTGGACCGTGTACCCCCGACCCTGGAGACAGACGCTGGCCGCCTTGCTGAACGTCTCGACGGCCTCATCACTCTGCGCCTGGGCCTGCGCGGCGCCCTGCTGGCCGGCCTCGGCCTCCACCTGCTTCTTCGCACGGCGCCCGCCTATCGCACCGGCGGTGGCGCCGATGGCCGCGCCGGTACCCGCGTCTCCCGCTATGGCACCGATGGCGACGCCCGCGACGGCCCCACGGGCCGCTCCCCCGACCGCCGCGCCCTGTGTAGCATCGGCCGCCTGCTGCCGGGAGGCGTCCGCGGCTGCCTGAGTGTCGACGCTGCCCGCCTGAAGCACCATTCCCGTCTGGTTCTCGGCCCACTGCGTGCACTCCGCCTCGTCCGCCTGCTGCTGCTCCGGGGTCTGGCCATCCGCTGGATAGATGAACATGCCGATATCGGCCAGGCTCATGGTCGAGGACGACTGTTGCTGGACGGCCACCTGCGCCCCGGCCTGCGCGGCGGCGCTCAGGACAAGGACAGCTGCCAGTATGTAACTTCTCATCGGATTCTCCTCGGATCTTCGGGTGTCGCTGCCAGGAGTCACGGTGTGAAGGACTGGTGCGCGTGACGGGCTCTCCACTGACCATTCTCGCGGACGAAGATGATCGTGTGACCGATCCGAATCGGCTCCGACGTCCACCCGTCCTTGTCCGTGTAGTCGCCCTCGGAGATCGCCAGCACGACAGCCACGTCGGGTGACAGAACCCGAACGCGCTTCTCGATCAGATCCATCCCCTGGCTCTCCAGGCCGGCATAAGTCGCGCGGGAGCTCTCCCGGAGCAGTTCGAGCCCGCTGACCATCACGTCACCGGTGATGAACGTCAGTTCACCGTCCCCCTCCGCCATCGCGAGCACGCGGTCAGCGTCCACTTCGCGTGCGCCTTCCATCGCATCGGCAACAATCGAATCAATCGCTGCTACGATCGTCGGATCGTCGGGGTCGAAGCCGGCCGGCTGGCAGGCGGCGGTCAACGCCGCGAAGGCGATCAGCGTCGGCATTGGAATGCGCATCGATCTCATCCTCGTCGCTTGGATTTCAGCCGAATCGCGGTCCGGCCAATGTAGCATCGTATCACACGACCGCACGATGCGGCCCGGGGTCGACTTCAGCAACTCGCAATGCTACACCGGTCGCCGGTCCTCTCCCCCGGTTCATCAACCTGTCCCCTGCCTGCACGATGGAGTGCAGGCGCACACGAATTTCTGACACGTATCCCGGCACCTGCGATACGATCGGGATGGTCAGCGAATTGACTCTCGCCTGATCGGTGTAGGGCGTATGGCGGTCCGCCAGGAGATACCAGACGAAGACGCCGACGCACACGCCGAGCACTATGAGCGTGAGCCGGCGGGCCTTGGACGGTCTGGGCTGGCTTGACTCCGGAGTCGGACTCCCCGTCTCGAGCTCGGTCGTGTCATCGGACATGACTGGCGCCTACTTCTCTGGCTGGAACTCGGGCTCCTCGATTGCCTCGACGTCTCCCGTGACCCATGCGGTAAGAAGCTGCCAACCGATCGCGAGCACTACGGCCCCGATGAACAGGCCGATCACTCCCATGGTAATCAGTCCGCCGATAGCGCCGAGCAGAATCACCAGCGTGGGGATCTCCAGCCCGCGCCCGAGGAACAGCGGCTTGAGAATGGCATCGCTGACGGACACGAACAGGCCCCAGATCGTGAATATCACCGCGGGTACCGGGTCGGCATTGGCAATCACGTACACGATGACCGGTCCCAGGACCACCAGGGGCGGGATCTGCGCTACCGCCAGGATGAGGACCAGCAGGGTCCACAGCGGCGTGAGAGGAACGTCGACGAGCGCCATGCCGATCCCTGCAAGCAGCGCCTGAACGAGCGCGATGCCGATGACCCCGACGGCGACACTCCTGACCACGAGCGCCGAGTCGCTTACGAAAGCTTCCCCGTCGTCTCCGGCGAGTCTCCTGCTCAGAGCTTTGAGGCCTCTGGTGCAGGCTTCGGCGCTGGCGAGGAACGCTCCCGCGATGCCCAGTGCGATGATCGTGAACAGAATGGCCTTTCCACCGCTGGCCATCAGGCCCAGGGCGCTGCGCCCGACCTTCTGGATCTGTGGCTTGAAGGTGGCCACGAACGAGTCAAGATTGCGCGACGCCTGCGTCCACAGGCTGTACGCCTTTTCCCCGATCACGGGCCAGTCCGCGACCTTATCCGGCGGAGGCGGGATTCGCATCTGGCCCGCTTCCACCGATTCGTACATGTGACTCGCACTGTCGATCAGCGACTCGGACAGAATCACGCTCGGGATGACGATGGCGGCGATCAGGACCAGACTCAGCAGCGTCGCGGCAAGCCCGTTTCGCCCACCTACCCACCTGCGGACCTTGAGGAACAGCGGGTAGAATGCCACTGCGATGATCGCGCCCCACGCGACCAGGAGCAGAAACGGCTTCAGCAACGCGAAGCAGGCCACCGCAATCGCGACGAGCACGCCGATTCGTATGGTCGCCTCCAGCAGAGTGGAGATCGTCCGCTTCTGTCCGTCGTCCAGGATCGAATCAGTCATTGCATCCTCGTATCTGATACCGTGTGGGCCTGGGCGCTCCGGGTCTGCGCGACCCTACATCGCACGTCGATCCGGTTGACCGCCTCGATAGAAGCCGCCCGGATCTCCTGCTACCCTGTCTAACTTATGGGTCAGGAGGACACGCGGGTACTACACTTTTGGGAAAGAGTCGTCAGCTTACCGAGCGAGCGTGTTCCAGGGCCGACTTCCCGGCTACTCCAGTCGTTCCTGTACGACCAGCGTCGCCCTGTAGTCCTCCGGCGAGATGGATCGGGGTTCGTCCGGATAGGGACTGAGCTCGAGGAGTGAGAGCTCGTAGCGGCCCAGGACGATCGACTTCTGTCCCATGTTCGTATGCAGCGTATGTTCGGCAGCATCGCCGGCCTGGGGGGCGAGCTCGATCACGACTGCGGCATCGCCTGCCCAGACACACTGCACTCTCAGCGGGCATCGGGAGTCTTCCACCACCCGCATGAACCGTACGCCGATTCCGTCGAGCTCGAGTGTGACGCCCTCTCCCGGCTCCAGCGTGAATGACTCACCGACCTCGGGGCCTGTCGGATCACCGGAGCAGCCCCAGGAAATGCCGACACTCAAGAGAGCGGCGCAGACTTTCAACCACTGATTCACTGCCGGATCTCCAGAACGGTCCTAACCTCCAGGTAGCTGACGTGCGCCGGCGTGTGGTACACGCGGTGCGTCGCTTTCACGAAGTCCGCTTCGTCAGCCTCGAAAATGTTGTCCACGTACGTCTGCGGATTTCGGTCGAACAGCGGGAACCAGGTGCTCTGGATCTGCACCATCATCCTGTGTCCCGTCTTGAATGTGTGCAGGACGTCCTGTAGCGGAAGATCGACGTCCGTCACTTCGCCCGGGACGAAGGGCTTCGGGTGCTCGTAGCTGTCGCGAAAGCGGCCCCGGATGATCTCGCTTCGCACGAGCTGCTGGTAGCCGCCAAGCACCACTCCGGCGGGAGTGTGCTCACCGTTCGGCTCGTCGTCCGGGTACACGTCGATCAGCTTCACGGCCCAGTCGGCGGCCGTGCCGGTGGTGGACACTTCGAGGTGGGCCAGGATGTCGCCGGCCAGCGTGAGATCGTCTTCCAGCACTTCCGTCCGGAAAGAAATCACGTCGCCGCGCCGGTCGGCAAATCGCTGGTCCTCGTTCATGTAGCGTCGCGGCGTGTACTGGAAGCGGATCTTGTCCGTGTAGGGAACGGGTTCGTTCGGGTCGCTCACGTAGTCCGTGAACGCGGCCTCGTTTCCGCCTGGCGCATCGCTCGACAGCTCTGCGCCGGCTCTCAGGAACAGCCGTGTCGAGGTCGCCCCCTCCGGCGGCCACGCCGCGAACTCGCGCCACTCCTTGCTGCCCGTGTCGAACACCAGTGCCTCGAAGCCGGGCGCCTCTCCCTCCCCCTTCAGGAAGTGCCGGAAGAAGACCGCTTCCACCTTCCGCTGGTGCCGGCCCGAGATGTTGTCTCCGTAGTAGATGTCGCCCACCATGTGCGGCGAGCGGTCCCACCCCCAGCCGCCGTGCTGCCACGGGCCCATCACGAGCACGTTGTAAATGCCCGGATTGTTCCGTTCCAGCGCCCGGTAGATGCTGAGCGGCCCGTAAAGGTCTTCGGCATCGAACCAGCCCCCCACCGTCATCACCGCGTGGTCCACGTCATCGAGGTGGGGCACGATGCTCCGGGCCTGCCAGAACTCGTCGTAGTTCGGGTGCTCCGCGAGCTGCTTCCAGAAAAAGTTCTCGTCGCCGTACCAGCGGTCGGAGTTCTTCAGCGGGCCGAGCTCCATGTAGAACTGATACGCGTCACGCGTGTCCGGCTGCGGCAGCTGCCACCAGTCCTCCGTTTCCAGCCCTTCCTTCTGCACTCCCGTCAGC
>JAENXO010000249.1 GCA_016649455.1 Gemmatimonadota bacterium
ATGGAAAACACTTCGGGCTCCGTCTCGGCCAGCTCGTCGTACGCGTCGGCCACCGCCCTGTGGAACGCCACTGACTCCCGCTCCATTCGATCGGCGGCATCCGTCTTCCTGCCGCGACCGGACTCAGGATCGACGCGGAGCAGAACCGTACCGTCCGGCTTGAGCCCGGCGGTGGCAAACGCGTTGATTTCACGGACCCGGTCCATTCCGATCCCGCGCGCGGCTCCCTGGTACGCCAGGGTCGAGAGCTCGTACCGATCTCCGAGCACCAGCTCACCCCGTTCGAGCGCGGGCTGGACCACCCGACGCACGAACTCGGCCCGGGCGGCGAGCAGCAGCAGCAGCTCGGTCTCGGAGAACAACTCCGATCCCGGATCGAGAATAATGTCCCGGATGCGCTCGCCGGCCGGTGTCCCACCGGGTTCTCGCACGATAACGTGCGCGACGCCCAGCTGATCCAACCGCCTCGACAAGCGCCTCAGGTGGGTGGTCTTACCGGCCCCTTCGACTCCCTCGAAGACGATGAAGAGGCCGGTCCGACCCTTACTCGTAGTATTCGACACCGAGGTGCGTGATCTGGTCTTCCCCGGCGATCCAGCGGAGAGTGTTCTTCAGCTTCATGTGCTGAATGAAGATGTCGTGCTCCGGATACAGGCCAGCGGCGACCTGGGGAGCTTTGAAGTAGAACGACAGCCACTCCTGGATTCCACACATGCCCGCGCGCGACGCGAGATCCATGAACAGGGCCAGATCCAGCACGATCGGCGCTGCCAGGATGGAGTCCCGGCACAGGAAATCGATTTTGATCTGCATGGGATACCCCATCCAGCCGAAGATATCGATGTTGTCCCAGCCCTCCTTGTTGTCCCCCCGCGGCGGGTAGTAGTTGATCCGGACCTTGTGATACATGTTGCCGTACAGATCCGGATACATCTCGGGCTGCAGGATGTGCTCGAGCGCCCCGAGCTTCGACTCTTCCTTCGTCTTGAAGCTCTCGGGATCGTCCAGCACCTCGCCGTCCCGGTTGCCCAGGATGTTCGTCGAGAACCACCCGCTCAGTCCCAGCATCCGCACCTTGAGCCCCGGAGCAATGATCGTCTTCATCAGGGTCTGACCGGTCTTGAAGTCCTTTCCTGCGATCGGCACCCGGTTGCGCGCCGCGAGCTCGACCATCGCCGGGATGTCGACCGTGAGATTCGGGGCACCGTTGGCGAACGGAACTCCCTCCTGCAGGGCGGCCCAGGCGTAAAGCATCGACGGGGCGACAGACGGATGGTTGTCCCGCATCGCCTGCTCGAGGGACTCGACCGTAGCGTGCACCGGATCCGGGGTCAGGAAGATCTCGGTGGATGCAGCCCAGACCATCGTCAGCCGGTCGCAGCCATTCTCCTCCTTGAACTTCCGAATGTCGGCCCGCAACTGCTCGGCGAGATCGAACTTGTTCTCGCCGGTCTTCACGTTCGTCCCGTCCAGCTTCTTGACGTACGCCTTGTCGAATACGGCCGGCATCGGCTTGATCGATTTCAGGAAGTCCGCCACCGGCACCAGGTGCTCCGGCCGGAGGACTCCACAGTTCAGGGCCGACGCGTAGGCATCGTCGGGAATCGGATCCCACGCACCGAACACGATGTCGGAGAGATCGGCGAGCGGCACCACGTCCTTGATCATCGGCGCACGGTGATCGGTTCGCTTGCCGAGCCTGATCGTGGCGGTCTGAGTCAGTGAACCGATCGGCTTCGCCAGTCCACGACGCATCGATTCGACACCGGCGATCGTCGTCGTGGCTACGGCCCCGAGGCCGACCAGCAGTACGCCGAGCTTCCCTTCGGCCGGCTGAACTTCCCGGCCCTTGCCTTCGTTGCTCATGCTTCGTTCATTCCCGCGTTCGAGAGATGTCTGATACGCCGGAGATCCCCGCGGACCTCCGATGCTGGTTTCGGTTCAGTCTTCCTGCTTCGGAACGGCGGCTCCGACCGCGACCCCTTCGGGCCGGGTATTCCTCCAGACCCACCAGATTCGCTGAATGACGGTGAAATTCGTCAGCACGGCCAGCACGTAGATCACGACCTTGAGGACGATCCCGTTGCCGTCTTCTCCGAACAGCAGGGCCGCGAAGCCAATGAGGATGACCCGCTCGGCCCGCTGCATCAGGCCGACCGTGCACTTGATGCCGAGCGCTTCGGCCCGCGACCTCGTGTAGCTGATCATCAGCGACCCGGCCATGGCAAGCATGATCGCGTAGATCGTGCCGACGTCGCCGAGTTCGAGCCGGTAGTCGTTGTACAGCGACAGCAGACCCAGGTAGACCGCGATCTCGGACAGTCGATCCAGCGTCGAGTCGTAGAACGCTCCGAACGGAGACGCGAGACCCGTCCGGCGGGCTACCGTGCCGTCGAACAGGTCGAACACGCCGCCGAGCAGGATGAGTACGCCGGCAGTTCGAACGTGGTGCGAATGGAAGAAGAATCCGGACGAGCAGGTGATGACGAAGCCTATCGTGCTGAGCGTGTTGGGATGCACACGCCAGCGCGTGAGCGCCGCCATGATCGGCTCGACAACGGCCCGCAGTCCGTTCTCGAACAACTTTCGAATCGAGTTCATCGCGGCGTCACGGCAGTATGATTCCGCTTTGATCCCCGGCCCTGATACCCTCGCCGATCGCCTGGTTCACCCGGTCCATGAGCTTGTCGAAATTGGTCTGGGAGGCGATCAGAGACTGATACCGGGTGCTGACCTGCATCTCCTCGGTGAGCGTCGCCAGCTCGTTCTCCAGCTCCTGCGGCGGCTCTTCCTCGCGATTGAAGTGGTCGACGATCTTTTCCTGCAGTTCCCGCATGCGGCTCAGCATCTCGTTCGACTCGCGATCGTCCGCAATTTCCCGGTGCGCCGCCTTCAGATACTGAAATTCGGGAGTGCAGGCCAGGAGCCTGCCGACTTCCCCGGCCTTGTCGAATATACGCTCGCGCTCGTTGACTTCCATGGACTCACCGCTGCAAGTGGTCGAGGGGAAAAGACGGGCGCCGTCCGGCGACCGTCAACGGGTCAGGCCCCCCCGGAGAGCCGAAAGTATAACGCGCACGCGCGCAGGGCGCGACCGAGAACGGGAGCTCAGACCGTGGCCACCGCGAAGCGATCGCGGCCGGTCAGGTCGCGGCGGATATCGATGACCGCCCACGGGGCCGAGGATCGGAGAATTCCCCGAATTGCGTCCCCCTGCGCAGCTCCGATCTCCAGAAACAGCGCCCCGCCGGTTCGCAACTTTTCGTGCGCTCCCCGGATGACCGTGCGTACGACATCCAGACCGTCCGCTCCACCGACCAGCGCGACGTGCGGATCGTGCAATCGAACCTCCGCCGCCAGCCCCTCGAGATCCGCTTGCGTGATGTATGGCGGGTTCGAGATGATCGCGTCGAAGCTCTCGTCCGGGAGAAGCGCATCGTACGGATTCACGCCGCACGACCTCAGATCCACCGCCTTTGCGAGCCCGGCCCCGGCACGATTCTCTCGCGCCTGCACCAGTGCCGCCACGGAAATGTCCAGGCCCACCGCACTTGCAGCCGTCCCTTCGGAGACGAGCGACAGTGCGATCGCTCCGCTTCCCGTTCCGATGTCGAGGATTGTGTCGAGCGGACAGTGGCTGTCGAATTCGCCAGGCGCGGCCGATCGGGGTTTCCGATCGCGGGCCCAGCGGACCACCTGTTCGACCAGCTGCTCGGTCTCAGGCCGGGGGATGAGCGCCCGTCGATCCGCCAGGAGCACGAGTTCCCGGAACTGAACAGTTCCCTCGATGTGCTGGAGCGGCTCTCCGGACATCCGTCTCAGCAGGAGGTCTTCGACCGCCCGGGCCTGGCCCGGAGTGAGCTGTTCGTCACTCGTCAGTGAAAGGCACTCGCGCGACACGCCGAGTGCGTGAGCCGTCAGTCGCTCGGACTCCAGCCGTGCGCTCTCGACGCCGACGGATGACAGCTTCCGGGCTCCGCTGGCGATCACTTCACGCCGGGTCTGCGCGGAGGACGGACCTGTCACTCGCCGTCGTGCTCGAGGCGCTCCCTGAGACCGGCGGAGCGCAGTGCGTCCACGACCTCTTCGAGATCCCCTGCGAGGATGCTCTCGAGCCTGTGAACCGTTAGACCGATCCGGTGATCGGTCACCCTGTTCTGTGCGAAGTTGTACGTGCGGATCTTGGCCGACCGGTCACCGGTCCCGACCTGAAGACGCCTCTCACGGGCGCGATCGGCTTCCTGGCTCGCCACTCGCATGTCGAGCAATCGGCTCCGCAGCACCTTGAGCGCCTTCGCCTTGTTCTTGTGCTGTGATTTCTCGTCCTGACAGCTCACGACGAGCCCGGTCGGAACATGCGTGATTCGAACCGCCGAGTCCGTGGTGTTGACCGACTGCCCACCGGGTCCCGACGAACGGAACACGTCGATCTTCAGGTCGGACGGATCGATCTCGACGTCCACATCCTCGGCCTCGGGCAGCACGGCAACGCTCGCGGCCGATGTATGAATCCGCCCTGAACTCTCGGTCACCGGCACCCGCTGGACCCGGTGTACACCGGACTCGTAGCGCAGGAAACCGTACGCGTCGCGGCCCCGAACCACGAACACGACCTCCTTCAGGCCTCCCAGTACACCCTCACTGGTGGAAATCATCTCCACCTTCCAGCCGCGCTCGTCCGCGAAGCGCGAATACATACGGAACAGGTCAGCCGCAAACAGGCCCGCTTCGTCCCCCCCGGTCCCGGCCCGGATCTCGACCACCGCCGGCCGATTGTCGAGCGGGTCGCGCGGC
>JAENXO010000307.1 GCA_016649455.1 Gemmatimonadota bacterium
AGGTGGCAGCGGATGAATTCGACGACACCGCTCCCGCCTCGCTGGAGGAGACTGGGATCGGGATCGAAGTCGAGGCAGAGGAAACGGCGGACGAGATTGAATCCGTCGTGGAAGAGCCTGCCGCGGAGCCCGACGAGGAAACAGAACAGCTCGCCGCGGAGGATGATGCGGCAATCGAGCTTGAAACAGGAGTTGTCGAGGTGGCGGCCGAATTCGAGGTGGAGATCGAGGAGAAGCCGCGCAAGCCTTCGGTCAAGCCGAAGCCGGTTCGCCGCGGCCTGCCCGAGACGCCGGCCGCTCCGGCTGCATCTGCCGCTCCGGCTGCATCTGCCGCTCCGGGCGGAACCGTCCGGGTGCAGGCGGAAGGGTACACGACCGACGGCCGGCGCAAGGGCAAGCGGGATCGCAAGCGCAGCCGACGAGTGGATAGTGAGGCCGTTCAGGAGAACGTCAAGAAGACACTCGCGTCGATCGACAGCGGTCCCTCGCGGCGTCGCAGGCGGGACATGGGTCCGTCGCAGCAGGAGGTCGAGCGCGGGATCCGTGAGAAGGAGATCGAGGCCGAGAAGTCGACCGTAAGGGTCAACGAGTTCCTCACTGTCGCGGAGCTTGCGGATCTGATCGACGTCACGGCTCAGGCGATCATTACCTCCGCGTTCAAGAACCTGGGCCTGATGATCACGATCAATCAGCGTCTGGACTTCGACCAGATCGAGCTGATCTGCGACGAATTCGGGTTCATGGCCGCGCGAGAAGAGGCCTACGAGGCCGACCTGCCTGAACTGCAGGAAGAGGCCGAGGACGAGAGTGATTTCGTACATCGGGCTCCGGTCGTCACCGTCATGGGGCATGTCGATCACGGTAAGACGTCGGTGCTCGACTTCATCCGCCGGACGAATGTGATCGCAGGCGAATCCGGCGGCATCACGCAGCACATAGGCGCATACCACGTCCAGCTGGAAGACGGAAGGGCGATCAGCTTCCTCGACACGCCCGGGCACGAGGCGTTTACTGCCATGCGTGCCCGCGGGGCGGAGATCACCGACCTCGTGGTGCTGGTCGTTGCAGCCGATGACGCCGTCATGCCCCAGACGATCGAAGCGATCAGTCACGCGCGGAATGCCGGAGTACCGCTGATCGTGGCGATCAACAAGATCGATCTTCCGACCGCGAACGTGGCGAAGGTCAAACAGGACCTGTTGTCGCAAAGCGTCGTGCTGGAGGAATTCGGCGGCGACGTACTCGCCGCTGCAGTCTCGGCCAAGACCGGCGAGGGACTGGACGACCTGCTGGAGAAGATCCTGCTCCAGGCCGAACTGCTGGACCTCAAGGCAAAGCCGACCGGCGATGCCCGTGGGACAGTGGTCGAGGCCGAGCTCGACAAGGGAATGGGCCCCGTCGCTACGGTGCTGATCGAGAGTGGCGAGCTCAACGTGGGAGACGACTTCATCTGCGGCCTGTTCGGTGGCCGCGTCCGGGCGCTGCTGGACGAGCGGGGAAACCCGGTGGATGCTGCAGGTCCCGCGATTCCGGTCCGGGTTCTCGGCATCGAAGGTGTGCCGCAGGCCGGCGACAAACTCGTGGAGATGGGAGCGGCCAGAGTGCGCGAAGTCGTGCAGCGACGGCAGCAGCTCGAGCGAGAAAAGGACATCCGGCGCCGCCAGCGCGGCACGAGGCTCGAGGACATTTTCTCTGCCGTGCGCGAGGGAGGTCAGGCGACACTGAACCTGATCATCAAGGGAGACACGGACGGATCCGTGCAGGCCCTGGGGGACTCTCTCGAGCGACTTGGAACGTCGGAGGTGGCGGTCGAGGTCGTGCACAGGGGAGTCGGCGCGATCAACGAGTCCGACGTTCTGCTCGCCACGACGACTGCAGCGCTGATCATCGGATTCCACGTCCGACCGGACGTGAAGTCCCGACTGATGGCCGAGCGGGACGACGTGGAAGTTCGTACGTACAGCGTGATCTACGAGGCGGTCGAAGAAGTCAGGCTGGCGCTCGAAGGTATGTTGAGACCCGAGAAACGTGAGATCATCGTCGGTACGGCGGAGATCCGTGAGACGTTCAGGGTACCGAAGGTCGGGACGGTCGCGGGGTGCTACGTCGGCTCGGGCGAGATTCACCGAAACCTGCCGGTCCGGCTGCTCAGGGAGTACGTACAGATTTACGCCGGGAAGATCGGCAGCCTGAAGCGGTTCAAGGACGATGTACGCGAAGTCCGTGAAGGCTACGAGTGCGGAATCGGGATCGACGGATACAACGATCTCAAGGTCGGTGACATGATCGAGTGCTACAAGGTCGAAGAGGTGGCCCGCTCGCTCGCGCAGAGCGCCGCCGGCAACTGATTCTGCTCGTGCCGGCCGTCTACGCTCACGCTCGCTGGGTACTGAGAATTCCGGAGTGTCGTTCGCTGAAGACCAAGCGATCGATTATCCGCGGACTCCGGGATCGCATCAGGTCCAGGTTTCCGGTTTCGGCGGCAGAGACCGACTTTGCCAACGAGCACGGCCGGGCGGAGCTCAGCGTCGCCCTGGTGACTTCGGACGCGAAAGTCGCAGACTCGATTCTCGAACGTCTCGACGCGATGGTGGCATCCGACCCGAGGATCTTCGTCACCGAGCGTGAAAGGCGATATGTCCCATAGACGAATCGAACGCGTAAACCAGCTTCTTCGCGAGGAACTGGCATCGCTTCTGCGCACGGAGAGCAAGGATCCGCGAGTCCGCTCGGTCACGATCACCGGTGTCGAGACCACCACGGATCTCAAGCACGCAGATGTGTTCGTCAGGACGCTCGGTGGCGAAATGCCCGTGGACGAAGCGATCGAGGGTCTCGAAAGCGCGGAGGGATTTCTGCGTCGCCAGCTCGGCCGCACTCTCCACCTGCGTCGGATTCCCGAGATGCGTTTCGTCGCCGACCACACGCTGGAGCATGCGCGGAAGATCGAGGACCTGCTCGATGAGGCGCTGGGCGACGATCGGGGGGGAATCCCGGCCGATCTGCGGGACGACGGCAGCGATGAAGGACTCTGACGGGGTCGTCAGCGGCGTCCTGCTCGTCGACAAGCCGGAGGGCCCCACCTCCCACGACATGGTCCAACTGGCTCGCCGCGCTTTGCGGATGCGTAGGGTAGGCCACACGGGTACGCTCGATCCGTTTGCCTCCGGTCTGCTTATTCTCTGTGCGGGCCGGGCCACCCGCCTGGTGGATCTGTTTCACCTCCTTCCCAAACGCTATTCGGCACAGGTCGTATTGGGGATGGAAACGACGACGGATGATCTTACCGGCGAGCCGGTGGCGCGCCCGGATGCATGGAGGGAGATCGACCGTCCGGAACTCGAGCAGGTGCTCATGAGCCTGACGGGTGAGTTGTCTCAGGTCCCACCAGCCTACTCCGCCAAACGCGTCCGCGGACGTCGGGCCTACAGCCTGGCGCGGGAGGGTTCCGCGGTCGAGCTCGAGCCCGCGGCCGTGACGGTTCACTCGATGGAAGTCACGAACTGGGATCCCCCGGCTGTCGGTTTGGACATCTGGGTCTCGACCGGCACGTACGTGCGGGCTCTGGCTCGTGACCTGGGCCGATCGCTGGGGTGCGGCGGCCACCTGGCGGCGCTGCGCCGGACGCAGATCGGTCCGTTCGAGGTCGGGGAAGGGATATCAGCGACGGAGTTCGAACCGTGGCCCGGTTCCACTATGGGACCTCCCGATCTCATGTCGCCGCTTAACTCCCTGCGGTGGCTGCCACTCCGCAGCCTCGACTCATCGGAGGCCGAGGACGTGTCGTACGGGAAGAGCGTGACCGAAGGGATATTGGCAGAACCGACCTCGGGCGGGTATCCGCCGCAGGACACGAGTGCGTGGCCTGTCGCGCTGGCATTCGAGGAGGATCTGGTTGCCGTGGCCGAGCGGAGAGAGGGACTCCTGCAGCCGGTAAAGGTGCTGAATGCCGCCTGAATCCGGACGACGGATCGACTCGGGACTTCC
>JAENXO010000313.1 GCA_016649455.1 Gemmatimonadota bacterium
ATCGTGCTGGCGGGAGCTGAGTACGGTACCGGCAGCTCGCGCGACTGGGCGGCGAAAGGGCCGGCGCTGCTGGGAATCCGCGCCGTGATTGCGGTCAGCTACGAGAGAATTCACCGCAGTAATCTGATCGGAATGGGGATCCTCCCGCTGCAGTTCCCGGCCGACCTGTCCGCCGAGGCCCTCGGTCTCGACGGAACGGAAACATTCGCTATCCAGGGGATCGCGGACGGACTCGCGCCCGGCGGAACCGTCCGGGTCCAGGCCCGCAATGAAGACGGTACGAGCACGGAATTCGAGGCCACCGTCCGGCTGGACACGGCCGTCGAGCTCGAGTACTACCGGAACGGAGGCATCCTGCAGACAGTCCTGCGGCAGATGCTCAGAAGCTGATTCGGACCTGGCCCGCGCCGGTATCAAGCCGGCGCGGACCGCGTATGTACGCTATGTACGCGCGCGCGAGCGTTCGATATATTTCAGTGCTCTTTCTGTGAGACAGGCAGCTCTTTCTTACACCTCTTGTGTGTGTCCCATTCTATCCACGGAGTCGAAGATGGTATTCTCCCGTACGAGACACTGGATCGTGGCAGCCGCGGCGGTCTTCCTCGCCGGTTGCGCCAGTTCCGGAGCGTCGGCGCCCGAGTCGCAGGTAGCCCTGCCGGCGACGCAGGCCAAGGCGCCACCGCCGGTGGTCGCCGAAACGACCACGAAGTCGAAGAACTTGCTTGCGCCGCCCATGTCGGCCGTCGCGCTCGCCGAGGCGGTCACGCTCGACGGCACCGAGATGGGCACGATGTGGACGTTCGAAAACCCGCCGCTCGATTACTGGGCGCAGACTTACGGGTTCCGCCCGACGACGGACTGGCTCGAGCACGTCAGGCTCTCATCGGTCCGTTGGGGCGGCGGCTGCTCGGCCTCCTTCGTGTCGCCCGATGGCCTCGTCATGACCAACCATCACTGCGCCCGTGGCTGCGTGGATGCAGTGGCGAACGAGGGCGAGGATTTCCTGGTCAACGGATTCAAGGCGAAGACGAAGTCGGAAGAGCGCCTGTGCCCGAACCTGTTTCTCGACCAGTTGATCGAGATCGAGGACATCACACACGAGATTCACGGCGTAGCCCAGGCCGGCATGAGCAACGAGGAGATCTCCGAGGCACAGGCCGCGTTGAGCGCCGAGATCAGCGAGACCTGCGGCGCCGAGACCGGCCTCGAGTGCCAGGTCGTGAATCTGTTCCACGGCGGGCAGTACATGCTGTACAAGTACCGGCGTTTCCAGCCCGTCAAACTGGTATTTGCGCCTGAGCTGCAAACCGGTTTCTTCGGTGGAGATGCGGACAACTTCGTGTATCCCCGCTATAACCTCGACATCTCGTTCGTACGCGCATACGAGGAAGACGGAACCACCCCCGCCAGTACGCCGCATTACTTCGCGTGGGACGCCGACGGCGCCGGCGAGGGCGAGCTCGTGTTCGTGACCGGGAATCCCGGTTCGACCGCGCGCCAGATCACGCTCTCCCAGTACATGTACGAGCGGGAGATCTTCCACCCGATGATTCTCGCATTTTTCGATCAGCGCCTCGAGATCCTGCATGAGATCCAGCGCACGGATCCGGAGCGCGGCCGGGAGATGCAGAACATGATCTTCGGGTTCGAGAACACCCAGAAGCTGTACCGGGGTGAGCTCGAAGGCTTGAGGTCCGACTACCTGACTTCGAGGAAGATCCGGTGGGAGAACGACTTCAAGGCGGAGGTGGCGAAGAACCCGTCTCTGCAGGCCGAGTACGGCGACGTCTGGGACCAGCTGTCAGACATCCAGAACAAGAAGGCGAAGGCGGCGGCCGTCGTTTACATAAACAACCCAGGCTTCCTCGGTGCCTCTCAGCACCTGGCGACGGCCGGGCTGCTGGAGCAATACCTCACCGAGATGGCGAAGCCCGAAGCCGAACGCCCCCCGCAGTTCCAGGGGAATCGGCTGGCAGGCGTTGAGGGCCGGCTGAAATCGGACGAGGTGTGGGCGATGGACCAGTCCACCGGCATGCTCGCGGGTCGCATCATGCTCGCCGAGACGTGGCTGCCGGCCGACGCCCCGCTGAACCGGGTTCGGAATCCGGGTGAGACGCCCGAGGCGACTGCCTCACGCCTGATCAGGGGCTCGCAGATTGGCGACCCCGCGTTCCGTCAGGCGATGATCGACGGTGGTCCGCAGGCGATCGCCGATGCGAACGATCCCCTGCTCGACCTGGTCGTGGAGATGCGCGCCGCTCAGGCGACCGCGCTTCCGGCGTGGGGAGCGGCGAATGCCGCCGAGGACGTGCAGAACGAGCGGTTCGCCAAGGCGCTGTTCGCGGTGTATGGAACGGACCTGCCGCCTGATGCCACGTTTACGCTGCGCATCACGGACGGCGTGGTGGAGCGCTATCGCTACAATGAGACGTACGCTCCGGCTCAGACCTCGATCTACGGTTTCTATGCGAGGGCCACGGAGTTCGAAAACGAAATGCCGTGGACCATGCCACAGTCGTGGTGGGATGCGAAGGACGAGATCGACATGAGCGTGCCGATCAATTTCGTGTCCACGAACGACATCACGGGCGGCAACAGCGGCAGTCCGGTAATCGACCGGGACGCGAAGCTGGTAGGAATCGCGTTTGACGGGAATCCGGAGTCATTGCCGAACGAGTTCTTCTTCGCGGCAGAAGATGGCCGGACGGTGTCAGTACACTCGGCCGGGATCATCGAGGCGCTGAAGGCCGTGTACCACATGGATGCGCTCGTGAAGGAGATTCTCGGCACAAACTGAGACGCGTGAGCGTCGTTCGACCGGAGTGAGTTTTCCGCAACGGCCGATCAGCATATGAAGAATGCCCGGCCCCCAATGGGGTCGGGCATTCTTTTCGTCCTCCATCTCCGCCTCCTCGAATCCAAGGGAACGCTCAGGGAACGCTTCTCTTTCATCTTCCGGACGTTCACGAATCCGAGGTTGTCGGACTGTATGGACCGGCGGCGAGGCCCGCTGAATTGAGGAGACGCTCATGAGAACGCATGAACGGAAGTTCCAGTTATTGATCCTGGCGGCGACCACCGTCGGGGTTGCAGCGCTCGCGGCCTGCGGGGACGACGACCCGACGAGCCCCGGCGGAGAGACGATTCTGCTGGAATGGACGTTCGCTGAGGATCTCGAGGGCTGGCAGGGACAGACTGATCCCGGCCCGGAAGGATGGGGTTCCGTGAGCCACGTCGACTGGGGCGGCGACGGAATGGTCGGCCTCGACGGCACTGGCAATCCCGACGACCCGAACGCGTGGATCACGCACGAGGTCGATATCCCGGCCAACGCCAGAACCCTCAGGTTCATGACAAGCGCTCACAACCGGGATGGCGCGGACTCTGAATTCCTCGTCGCGCTCACGGCCCTGGATGGAGCCGGCGAGCGTGTCACGCTGATCGGCTGGAATTCGACCAGCGGCACAGAAGGGGAGCTCCTGTGGCAGGAGCGCTCCGTCTCGCTGCTGGCATGGGTGGGCCGCAGGGTCCGCCTGGAATTCTATCAGAACGACAACGGACCCGGATCTCACGAACAGCGCTATTTTGACGACATCCGCATCACGGGCTGATAGAGCCGGCCGGTGATTCGGGGGCGGTGCACCCCCCATTCACATCCGCTTGTAGCTCGGTCCGCTACCGCCCTCGCGCGGGGTCCAGCGCGGACCGAGTACGTCGGTCGCCCGACAGTCAATGCAGTTCGGCGCGTTCACGACCAGCCCGTCCTCTCCCCACTCGTATACGCCTGCCGGACACATGTGCTCGTAGAACTGCGTGAGTTCCTCACTGGCTTCGTCGGGCGCGATCAGGTGTGACGGAATGTCATCGCGCGTGGTATTCCCGGAGCGGAACACCGC
>JAENXO010000387.1 GCA_016649455.1 Gemmatimonadota bacterium
CCGTCGAACGACCTGCCCGTATTGCTCCAGTCCACGGCCCCAACGAGTCGCTGATCGCCGAGGTTCACCTCCTGCCGGCCGAGCTTCGCCTTGAACGAGGGGCTGCTGCCGAGCACGGCGAACACCTGGTGCATATCCATCAGGTCGGCGCTCTTGTCGGTGAGCGTATTCAGCTCGGACCCCCAGGACCGTGAATCCTGGAACTGGGCGTACACATCGATCCAGTCGGCGAGCAGGACACCGCCACCAAGCCGGATCCGCGACAGTACGGCAGCATCGGGATCGACACCGACTGTTCTTCCGTCTGCCTCGAATCGCAGCCGAAACTGACCGTCGACGCGGAATTTCGGGTATTCTTTCGCTTCCTTCTCACCGCTCTGCTGGGCTGTCAGGACACCCGGTGCGGTCAGTAGAAACAGGAAGCTGCACGAAAGGAGAACTTGGAGTCGGATCCGTCCGAAGCGGCTCGACATCGCCCCTCCAGCATTGGTTTCAGGTGGGTTGACGACCATCCGGTCGGCCGCATATTATCATAGCCTTGTGACATTAAGCAACAAGTGCTCCCGCGGAGATTCTCATGGCCAACGAGGGCAGCCGATCTGACCTGTCCGCTCCGGACGCGTCACACCATGCCGAACCCGAGTCGCCCGACCGGCGACAATTCCTCGATACCGCGTCCCGGACCGCCATGGTCGCCGGCGTCGTGGGGGGGTACGGGGGCTTTGCCCTGATCGCGGGCAAGTACCTGTATCCCGCCACCACGGGCGACGTGATGTGGCAGTTCGTAAGCGAGGTGGAGGGGATCAAGATCGGGGAATCCATCCGCTACCGGGGTCCGTCCGGCGAGATGATCAACATCACGCGCATGCGGCGCGAGGGCACGGCGGATGACTTCATCGCCCTGTCCAGTACCTGTCCCCACCTGGGTTGCCAGGTACGCTGGGAGGGACAGAACGATCGCTTCTTCTGCCCCTGTCACAACGGTGAATTCGATCCATCTGGCGTCGGAATCGGCGGTCCACCGGGAGATGCCGGACAGTCTCTGCCGCGCTACGAACTACGCGTCGAGAGGGGGCTGCTGCACATCGCTGTCCCGCCGCCCCGCTTCGCGTCCGCGGAGGACCGGTCGGGAATTGTGACCACAGACGAGGGAATCGTCGGTCCCGGACACGATCCCTGCCTCGGCTGCGAGAGCGACAGGCCGGGATATGACGGCGGCGAGGAACTCGTCTGATGAGCGTCGCCAGCTGGTTCGGGGATCGCCTCCCGATCTCTGGCCGCCAGTTCCAGGAACTGACCAACGAGCCTGTTCCGTATCACCTCAAGCGCTGGTGGTTCGCACTCGGGGGTACGCCGGCCTACCTGTTCATCGTCCAGATCATCACCGGCATCCTGCTGGCGTTCTACTACGAGTCGTCCCCGTCCACGGCCTACCAGTCCGTCGAGCACATCACGACCAGCGTCTCGTTCGGCTGGTACATCCGCTCGGTACACAAATGGGCGGCCACGTTGATGATCGTCGCCGTGATCCTGCATCAGATGCGGGTGTTCTTCACCGGCGCGTATCGGAATCCCCGCGAGATCAACTGGGTCGTGGGGATGTGCTTGCTCTTCTGCACCCTGATGACGGGATTCACGGGCTACAGCCTCGTGTACGAGCAGCTCAGTTTCTGGGGCGCGACGGTCGGGGCGAACATCTCCGACACGATCCCGTTCGTCGGTGGGTTCCTCAAGCGCATGATGCTGGCAGGCGACGCCTACAATCAGTCGACGCTGTCACGGTTCTTCGTGCTGCACGCCGCGATTCTGCCGGTGACGATCGTGTTTCTCATCGCCACGCACATCGCGGTCATCCGCATGCAGGGAGTGACCGAATTCCAGTTCAAGGACGAGGATGACGGCACCGCCAGGACCTTCAACTTCTTCCCGGACCACCTGTACACCGAGCTGATCATCGGCCTCGTGCTGATGGTCGTGCTCAGCGCCCTCGCGACGATCCTCCCGGCAACGCTCGGACCGGAGGCCAATCCGCTCCAGACGCCGGAAGTGATCAAACCCGAGTGGTTCTTCTACGTCGCGTTCCGCTGGCTCAAGCTGTTCACCGGCACCGCCGCCGTGCTCAGCATGGGCTTCATCGTATTCGTGATGTTCGCCTGGCCGTGGATCGACAACTGGATCCGGAAGCACACCCGGTTCCAGGAAGCCAGCGTGTGGATCGGAATCCTCGGGGTGGTGACCATCATCGGTCTGACCCTGTGGGAAGCCTTTGCCCGTCACTGAGGATTACAGATGACTCTCGAGACCAAGCGCATCGTTATCGCCACCCTCGGTGGCCTGTTCCTGCTCTCGCTCGTGCTCGTCCAGTGGATGGAAACGGCACGCAAGGCGGAGGAGGCCGGAATCAGGGCTCCACATGTCTCGGTGCCCGCCTCGTCGCGCGAGTGCGTCGAATGTCACGCCGAGGAAAATCCCGGCATCGTGACACACTGGGAGGGCAGCACACACGCCGAAAAGGGCGTCGGCTGCGTCGAGTGCCACCAGGCCGAGATCGAGGAAGCCGACAGCTATCTGCATCACGGCGCGCAGATCGCCACCGTGGTCACCCCGCGCGACTGCGCGCGCTGCCACGACCACGAGGCGAACGAGTTCGCGCTCAGCCACCACTCGTCGGCAGGCAACATCCTCGCGTCGCTCGACAACTTCCTCGCCGAGACGGTGGAGGGTTCGCGGATCGACTTCAATCCGCACTCGCCCACGCCGGGCAAGGCCGTGGACATGGTGAACGGAATGGCCAGCGCTCAATCCGGCTGCCTGCAGTGCCACGGGGCGAAAGTGGCACTCGAGTCCACGGACGGCGGACTGATTACCGTGGACGACCTGGCGCCTGACACGGACGGCCGACCGACGAACCTCGACGCCTTCGCGAAGATCATGCGCGATGACAAGGGGAAGCCGATCATTTTCGCGGGCACCTGGCCCAACACCGGAATCGGACGGCTGAACCTGGACGGAACGCGCGGCTCGTGCGCCGCCTGTCACAGCCGGCACGACTTCTCGCCTCGCAGGGCGCGTCAGCCCGAGAACTGCGGCAAGTGCCACCTCGGTCCGGATCATCCGCAGAAAGAGATCTACGAG
>JAENXO010000565.1 GCA_016649455.1 Gemmatimonadota bacterium
CTGGCGTTCTCCGGTGCGATCGGGATCTTCTTCGGGTTCTATCCCGCCCGGCAGGCCGCCGAGCTCGATCCGATCGAGGCGCTGCGCTACGAGTAGGTGAAGTCAGGATGCCCGAAGACCGGGAGTGCCGTACCGCGGCACCCCCGGTCCTGACATTCGGGCGAACCCCTTCCTGCCGAGGAGCCCGCGTCAGTTGACGTTCACATGCAGCGGGAAAACGCCGCCATGTGATTCGATTCCGAAGCGGTCTTCAAGGACAGGAATACCGACTCCACATCGGCCGGCAGACCGACTGCGATCAGTTCCGTGTAAATGTCGACGTTCTCGATCTCCGCCTGCACGCCCAGGGCACACGCCTCGGCGAACTCGAGCTGGTTGAAGTCCGCCGGAATCGAGTTTGCCTCGGAGTCCCAGTCGGGAACCGGCAGGCCCCGCTTCTCGATCAGTCGGGCGACCGCCGACACGTGACGTCCCTCCGCCAGGACGATGCGCGTGAACGGCTTGACGGCCCCGTACACGTCGAGCGCCGAGGCATACGTCGCCTCCGCCTGGTACTCGTCCTGCAGGGCAGTGTCGAGCACGTCGTACAGGGGATCATCGACGGTGATGGACTCGCGGTTCACCTGGATCGGATCGGAAACCCCTGTCAGGCCCGAAGTGTCTTCTTCCGATCCCTGGCAGGCGGACAGCACCGCGAGAGCGAACAGACTGAGGGGGACGAGGGCGAATCGTACGGCGTGGTTTGGAGCGCGCATGGAACGAACCTCCCGATATCCGGAGACTCTGACTCTGTCGATCGCCGCGGCTGCCATTCCGGCCGCCGGGTGCCGACTTCTAACCATGTCGCCCTTTGCCCTCGTCAGTTAGACGACGGGACCCTGCCAAAGGTCACATCGCCGGGTCATCGCCCCCGAGGGTCAGATCCGGCTTCCATGTTTCCGGCCGCGATTCCTCGCCGCTGCACGCGACCGGAACGGGGCCGTACTCCCACGGATCGGGCGCCGTCGAGAAGTAGTCGTACACGAGTCGTGACACCTCGGCTATGGTCCTCTCGCGCCTCCACTCCGTCCGATTGAAGGTGTAGACGAACACGGCGATCGCGACGTGCCCGGCCCCATCCGGCAGCGTGATTATTCCCACGTCGTTGATCGCGCCGGCGATCGTCCCTGTCTTGTGAGCGACCGGCGTTCCGCGCGGCAGCAGCCCCTTGATACGCCTGGGCCCGGACCGGCTCGCGAGCATCGAGTTGACCATGTAGTCGCGGGACTCCGTGCTCAGTCCCTCTCCGGCGTGAATCAGGGCGAGCAACTCGGCCATCCCATCGGGAGTGGCCGTGTCCCGTGGATCATCGCCGAACCTGAGCCGCGCCTGCTGGCGGTGCTCGGCCGGAAGCGCGTCGCGGGTGCGGAAGTACCTGTACCGATACAGTTGGGTCTCCGGCACGGAGTCCGGAATGCCCGACAGGTCCGCGAACGTCCGCGCCTCGGAGCGGTCCACGTCGACCTCGTCGATTCCGAGCTCACGCAGACGCCGCGTGACTTCAGCGGGCCCTCCCGCCATGCGCAGGACCATGTCCGTCGCGGTGTTGTCGGACACTTCGATCATCAGGCGGAACAGACTGTCCACCGTGGCCTGCTCGGGTTTCCCGCCCGACCAGCTGGCCAGTGGGCTGTAGCCCGGTCGGAAGTCGGTTACCGGAACCACGAGATCCTCGTACAGGTCAATCTCGCCCTCATCCACTCGACGAAGGAATTCGACCGCCATCGGGAGCTTGGACACGCTCGCCATCGGGAAGCGCCGGCTTCCGTTGTACGAGATGCGGGCGCCGGTCTCGAGGTGGATGGCGGCGACGCCGATCTCTCCTCCCACGCGGCGCGTGATCCTCCGGAGTTGATCGCCGATCGAGTCCGGCACGAGGCAGAGGTCCA
>JAENXO010000443.1 GCA_016649455.1 Gemmatimonadota bacterium
ACTCGAAGAGGCGCCCTCACCCGAGGAGGCGGTGGCCCTGGCCGAGCGCTGGCGACCGCAGCGGACGCTGGCCGCCATCTATCTCTGGGCCGCGGTCGCGGTCGAGCTACCGAGCTGACCCTGATCGCGATCGCCGGGCTCATAACCCGGAGGTCGCGGGGTTCAAATTCCGCTCCCGCTATTCAGGAGAGCGCCGCAAGCTCGGGGTTTTCTTGTTCTTGGGTTCGGGCGGCGCGGCTCCCGCCTTCCCCAGCGGGTCAGGTGAGCGACTCACAAACAGCGACGAGGCCAGCCCGCTCAAGCGCCTCTGTCCGCGGGTCTTCCATCGCCGGCTGCGACGACAACTTGACAACAACGCTTTGGCTTGGCTCGTGGATGAGGAGCACCTGTCCGTAGACGCCGAGTCCTGCGTACACCAGCGGGTCGGGCGAGTAGATCCACCAGTTGTTGCGATAGAAGGCATCGGGCCAACGCGCGTCGAACTCCGGTGAGTGGGCGAATGCGCCGATCAACTCATCGCGGTCCTGGTCGAGTCCCTCAAACCAGGCAGAGCGAACGACGTCGGCCCCACGGACTTTGCCTAGGTCTAGACACATCTGCCCGAAACGTCCGACGTCCCTCAGCGTGGCGCTTATTCCCCCCTCCGCGACGGGGAACCCCAGGGCGTCGACAATGATGTTCGCGTCCCGCTCAGCGCCGATTCGGGACCAGATCTCCCGCGAGATCAACTTGGGCAGTGGGGCATCTGCAGCCCGTTCCAGGACCCAGCCCAGCACATCGGTTACGAGCGATACGTAACGGAATTCCCCTCCATGTCGATGGGTTTTTCCGATCTCGCGTATCCATGAGGCTGTGCCCCTGGGTAGGTCGGTACGCGTGTGGTCCCTGTAGCCGGACACATCAAAGATGTCTTCCTCGTCGCGGTCGTACTCCCACTCGGTTCCGGTCCGCATGTCGAGAAGCTGCTGGACCGTGCATTCGTCCCACGATGTCCCGGCCAACTCGTCGACATGTTCCGGGACGACATCCTCCGCATGCAGCTCTCCGCGCCCGATCAAGATCCCGCACAGAGTCGACACGATCGACTTCGATATCGACATCAACAGGTGCAGATCGGTCGGAGCCATCGCCCCCTCGTAGCGTTCGAAGACGATCGACCCCCGATGTAGCACCAGCATCGCATCCGTGAAGGTCTCAGCGATCAAGTCCGACAAGGAGACCTTTGCGCCGTCGAATTTGAAGGTGAACTGCGAGAGGTCACTTTCAGCCCTCGCAAAGCCGAGCGATCCCTCCGCGCCCCTTGAAATGGCCTCCGTGGGAGCCAGTTGGCTCACACGCAGGAATCCGGAGCGATTGTGCGGCGGATCAATCCAGTTCGCGGAGGTCAGAGCAGATTCAGAGACCATTGGATCGACATTACCTGGAGGCCTCTGCGGCGAGGGCGGCGGGCCTCGGTTAGCTCTGCTGGCTGGGAGCCCGGAGTCGAAAGCCCGGAGGTCGCGTGGTACCAGCGGCGGTACCGAACTGAGCGAAACTCACGTGATCTCAGGGCACCTCAGATCGCTTGAGAGAGCCGAAGGGCACCCCACAGAACCCCCTCAAGGCATCTCATAACCCGGAGGTCGCAGGTTCAAATCCTGCCGGTATCGGTTCTCGCTACCACCGCTTGTTCATGCGGATTGACGGCGCCCATCCGGACGGTTCGCGAGATTCAGGCAGCTACTTCACCCTTCACGGATATCGAGGAATCCAAGCGAACCCTGCGGAGGGCCTGCGAGATACCTTCGGTGCCCGGTCAGTACTCCGGCAGAGGCACCAGCCGGCGGTCGCGTCTCAGACCGTGATCACGACCTTGCCCCGAGGGTGCCCCTCCCGCAGATACCGCATCGCGTCCGGAACCTCCGGCAGCGAGTAGGTTCTGTCGATGACCGGCGCCACTTCTCCGGTTTCAACGAGATCCTTCAGCGATTGCAGGTTCTCCCTCTGCCCACCCAGGAAGTCCATGAAGGGCGCGCGGAGGGTCTGGCGCACAAACGGTGAGAGCACGATCGCCCGGAGATTCCGATCGGTGCCCCCGACTAGCCGGCCCCCTCGTCCGCCGATGATCACCAGGGTGCCGTCGGTGGCGAGGGCGCGTCGGAGATGTGAGAGGGATCGGTTGCCCCCCGTGTCGAGGATGGCGTCGTAGAGCCGCCGGCCGTCTGCGAAGTCCTCGCGGGTGTAGTCGATGACGCGATCGGCGCCGATCTTGCGGACGAGCTCGACCCCGACTGTGCTGCAGACGCCGGTGACCTCCGCACCGAAGGCCTTGCCGATCTGAACGGCGAACGTTCCGACGCCACCTGATGCACCAATGATCAGGAGCTTCTGCCCCGGCTTGAGATCGGCGCAGTCACGGAGGGCCTGGAGGGCGGTGAGGCCGGAGGAGGGGAGTGTCGCCGCCTGCTTGAGATCGAGGTTCGCGGGCTTCGCCGCCAGCTTGTCCGCTCGATCGCACGAGTACTCAGCGAAGGACCCCCTGCAGAGCCCGAACACCTCATCCCCCGGCTGCAAGGCGGTCACGCCCTCACCGATCGCCTCGACGCGGCCCGCAACATCCGTTCCGCGCACCCGGAGCTTCGGTCTCCGAAGCCCAAAACCCATCACGCGGATCATGTAGGGCTCGCCACTCATCAGGGCCCACTCACCGGGA
>JAENXO010000337.1 GCA_016649455.1 Gemmatimonadota bacterium
AGCTCGCACACGCAGCGCTCACCCTTGCCCAGCAGCTCCAGGACCCGAACGCGCTTGTCGTCTGCCAGGGCCTGGAAAGCCCGGGCCAGCTGGGCGGGATCGCCCGTGACTGCGTTTGTGTGGGTGTTCATAAGTAAAGAATAGTTTATATGACTGACCGGCGCAACCCTGACCGAAGAACCCGTAAGCGCAGTCGCGTCCGAAGGGAATCTTCTAGGCGTCCGGCTCCTTGACCCTGCCCAGCGAGCGACCCCACATGCGGAGTTCGGTCGCCGTCCCGTCGGTCCCGATGACGAAGATCACCCGATCCGGCCCGAGCCACTGCTTTCGCCAGGTCGCTTCGAACACGTCGTAGTGCCAGTGACCGAGGTCGGCGGTGAGGAAATCAGAGCGGTAAAGAACCAGGTGCTCGTCCCGGTCGGCGCTTCCGGGCTCGTACCGCACTTCGACCGGTCCGAACAGGCTGTCCGTGTACGTCCCGGCGTAGGCAGCGAGGGACAGTGACGGGGTCGTACCCAGTACCCGGTCTGCTTCCGTCTCTTCCCGCTTGTGGTCCCGCTCGGCGCCGATCGAGTCGTAGAGCGCCAGGAATTCGGAATTCCAGTCGCGCACCGGCTCGCCCAGATACAGGTCCAGCGCCCTGAACATCAGGGCGTGCCGCAGCTCGGCGTGGTCGCGGTTCGCGAACACCACGATCCCGAAGTCCGCCTCGGGCATCAACCCGATGATCGCCACGAATCCGTCGATGCTGCCCGTGTGGAATGCGAGCTTCCGGCCCCGATAGTCCTGCAGGAACCAACCCATCCCGTAGCCGGTGAACCAGGGATGCGTGAGCCGCATCGATGCGTAGAACTCATCAGCTGGAAGGATGTCCTGCGGCTTCAGCAGCTCCGCGAATGACGTGTCGGAGATCAACTGCGCTCCGTTCCAGGCTCCACCGGCCAGCAGGAAGCGGATCCAGCGGCTCATGTCTTCGACGTTCGAGAACATGGAGCCGGCGGCCGGGATCGGGTCCACGAGCCCCATCTCTCCCTCGATCACCGCCAGCGTGTCGGCCACCATGTCGTGCGGCAGCGCCACGTCGGCGCCCTCGGGCAGATAGCGTCCCTGCGTGACCGTGGCCGCCATCCCCAGCGGTGCGAGGATCCGTCCCTGGATCAGTTCATCCCAGCTCGTCCTGTTCGCCGCGCCCCCGATTTCGCCGGCCATCGCGTATCCGACGTTGTTGTAGGCGAAACGCGAGCGGAAACTCGTCACCGGGTCCCGAAACCGGAGGCGGTGCACGATCTCTTCGAACGACAGCTCCATACCGTACCACAGCTCCTGCGGATCGCCGAACCCGAGGTTGTGAACCAGCAGATCTCGGAGTCGCAGCTCGCGGGTCACGTACGGATCGGCCATGACCGCGCCCGGTAGTACGTCCTCCACCCGGTCGTCCCAGGCGAGCAGCTCCGCGTCCACCAGCATGGCGATTGCCGCCGTCGTGAACGCTTTCGTGGTCGAGGCATTCGCGAACAGCGTCCGCGTGGTGACCGGCTCGGGGCGGCCCTTCTGCCTGATCCCGTAGCCCCGGGCGAACACGACGGAGTCGTCCTTGACCACGGCGATCGCGAGACCCGGGACCTCCCAGTCGATGACGGCCTGCTGGACGTAGTCGTCGAAGTCCGCGAGGGGGGCAGAGGGCTGTTGGGCCGCGGCCGGCAGTGCGATGAGCAGCAGCCAGGGCACGACGAATGAAGCGGATCGGAACATCTCGCCTCCGGAGTGGATAGACTGGAGCCTTACGCACCCTGCCTGCGGGCACCCGGCCTGTCAACGGCAGCCCGCCATCCTCTCGCCCTACCGCCCGCCCGACCGTACGATTCCGGGACTCACGAACCGGCTATCCGCCACCGCCCCGAAGGGACCTCATGGACCTGCTCATCCGCGACGTGACCCTGCTCGACGGCTCGATCAGACATATCGGCGTTACCGGGAACCGGATCTCGGATATCGGCCCGGATCTCCCGACGGGTGAAGCGATCCACACGATCGACGGCACGGACATGCTTGCGCTCCCCGGCATGGTGAACGCCCACACCCACGCCGCGATGGTCCTGTTCCGCGGCTACGGGGACGACATGCCCCTGATGCAGTGGCTGGAGGAGCGGATCTGGCCGGCCGAGGCGAAGCTCACGGACGATGACGTGTACTGGGGAACCCGCCTGGCCTGTGCCGAGATGATCCGCACCGGCACGACGCTGTTCAACGACATGTACTGGAAGGTCCCGAACGCGGTCCGGGCGATCGATGACGCGGGGCTGCGGGCCACGGTGAGCGGGGGCCTGATCAGCGGCGGTTTCCTGGGGGATCTGAAGGGCGAGATCGTCCAACTGATCGAGATGTACGAGGCGGGCGAATTCCCGGACCGGGTCCGCCTGTCGATCGCGCCACACGCGCCGTACACGGTGACGCCGGAGGACCTCGAGTGGTGCGCACAGCTCGCCACCGACCACGACCTGCCGATCCAGATCCACCTGTCGGAGACGCTGCGCGAGGTCGAGGAGTGCGTCGAAAAGCACGGAGTACGACCGGCGTTTCACCTGAAACGTTGCGGGATTCTCGACCGACCGACGACGCTGGCGCACGGCACCTGGCTCGACCGCGACGAACTCGCGATGCTCTCCGCGTACCCGGCGACCGTCGTCCACAACCCGGTGAGCAACCTCAAGCTCTCCTGTGGCCAGGGCCGGGAAGTGCGCGGCTGGTTCGACTACGCCACGGCGAAGGCGGAGGGCGTGAACGTCGCGCTCGCCACCGACGGCGCAGCGTCGAACACGAACCTCGACATGTTCGAGGAGATGAAGTTCGCCTCGCTGATGGCGAAGCACGCCTCGGGAGACCCCACCTGCATGCCGGCCGCAGAGACAGTGGATATCGCGACGCGCGGCGGAGCGGATGGGATGGGGTGGACCGACACGGGTCGGCTGGAAGCCGGGGCCCTGGCGGACATCGTACTGCTCGACCTCACCGAGCCGACGCTTTCTCCGATGCATGACCCCGCGAGTCACGCCGTGTACGCCGCCAATGGCGGCTGTGTGCACACGACGATCTGCGATGGTCGCGTGCTGATGGAGGGCGGCGAGATCGAAGGCTACGAGGAGATACGGGCCCGGGCGATCGAGGCGGCACGGCGGGTCACCGGCGACTGATCGATGCCTGCACCGTGGTTGGCGAGCGCGATCCGCGCATGAGCGAGCGCCCGGACCGGAGCATCTGGACGGAGCCGGAGGATGGCCGGACCGTCGTCCGGTTCATCGACCAGACCAGGCTGCCGGCCGAGCTCGAGATCGGGACGTTGCGCAGCTGGGAGCAGGCGGAGGAAGCGATCCAGGCGATGCAGGTACGCGGCGCCCCGTTGATCGGGGTAACGGGCGCGTACGGTCTGTGCCTCGCCGTCCAGCATGATCCATCCGGCCCCGCGCTGGCAGCCGCCGCGATGCGCCTCCGGGTCGCCCGTCCCACGGCCGTGAACCTGGCCCGCGATGTGGATGCCCTGGCGACTGAGCTCGCCCGGCTGCCGGACGCCACGCGCGCCGCGGTTGCCTGGGAGTGGGCGGAATCGTTGGCTTCG
>JAENXO010000455.1 GCA_016649455.1 Gemmatimonadota bacterium
AATGAACACTGGCGAGAGTCAGTGCTGGACGCAGAGTTGATGAGTTCGGCACTGGACCGGGGGGCGACTCCGATCAGCCTCGTGACCGTGGAGGCGTTCCGCGACATGGGATACGAGGTGGATCCGGCGGCGGCCGACCCGTTCACGCTCTCCCCCTCGCTCGTGGCGGATCGGCAGGGAACGAAACGGCGCCTCAGTGAGGTCATCCGGCGCGGCCTGCGTCTGTTAACTGACGGGGGTGGCGGATTGCGCCCCATCGGCGAAGCGCCGGTCCCGAAGGAAGAGAGGGACGAATGAACCGCTCGAACGTGATCCGGGTCGCTGCCCTGGCAGGAGTGGCGGCGGGCCTCGGGCTCGCCGCCTGCGGCGGCAACCAGCGCCCGGGTACGACGCTGGACTCGGGCGTATGCGGGACAGCGAACTCTGACCCGAACTCGCTCGCCCGGGTGGTTGATCTCGGTGGTGACTACGTGCTGGTCCTCAGGGCTCGTTCCGGGGAGAAGTCGAGTGAGACGACTCAGGGTGCGCTTCGTCTCGTGTCCCGCGATTCGACGGGAGTTCCGTTCTACGGCTGGACGGATGTTTCGCTGGACGAGATCGGTGCCCACCGGCTCGGTGCCCCCTCTTCGACCGACAGGTCCGCGCCGGGCGTTCTCGTTCTCACGAGCCCGGACGCCGCGAGCCCAGGAAGGCCGGGATCGGTCACGCTGAGGATTGGTTCCCAGGCGAACCGCAGCGACATTGTCCGATTCGATGGAGCGTACACCGCGCTCTACGTACGGTGGATCGAGACGGACGCGTTCGGTGGCGACTGGACGAGCGGTGTGACGGGACCGGAAGCGGAGGGCGAATTCTGCGCAGTGCGATCGAACAGTTCCTGAGTGTTGCGTAGGTGCAACAGTAGCCTGCCTCCTCATTTCCGGACCGTGTCTCCGATCTCTCGTAAAAACTGTAATTTCACGCGTTACATTCACCAACATCGGATCGGGACCGCTTCCTGCTCATGGTAGAGCCGAGGATATGGGAAGTCTGGTCGAACAAGGATTGAAACGGGGGGAAACAGCCATGCGGTACCTGCTGAGCACTCTGTGGCGCGAAGAATCGGGTCAGGACCTTACCGAATACGCACTCCTGATGGCGCTCATCGCACTCGTCGTCGTCGCAAGCTTGATCATGGTCGGGGGCAGCATCCGTGACGTGTTCAACACAATCGGTGGCGCACTCGCCGCCGGGACTGTCACGACCTGAAGCAGGGTCGCCCGAATCGGGCGACCGCCGGGACTTCCCGGTATCTTGATCTCATGTCCAAGTCTGTGAGATCACGGTTTCCGCGTCTCTGCATCTGGGCGCCGCTGCTGATTCTGGTAACGGCCTGCTCCGAGAATGGCTCGACCAGTCCTTTCCTTCATGAACCGGTAGGGGCCGACGAGCTGGCTGGATCCTGGCTCCTCCGCCTCCCCGCCGCACCTGCCTGTGATCCCGGCCTTCCACCCATCGGAATCCTCATGGAGCTCGAGCGCACCTGGGTCCCCGGCGTGGACAACGATGGTGAGCGCGAATACCTGTCGGGAACCTGGCGGGTGGACAAGTTGGATACCGAAGAGCAGTGGCTGCAGGGCTGGATTGAGCCCGATCGCAGACGCCTGCATCTGCTGCTGTGGCAGGGCGTACATGTTCGCGGCTCGGTACTTACGGCGCAGATCATTGCAGCGCGTGTGGTGGAAGGGCGGCTCGAAGAGCCTGTTCCCGCGTATCCAGGCGGTGGATTCGCTACGCCCTCCGAAGGTTACCCGGGTGGATTCACGGATTCGGTCTGCAGGTGGAACGTGACCGGAGACAGAATCACGGATTGAGGATCAGCGTCTGACGTAGAGCCACACCACGATCGCCACGGCGAGACCACCGACGATGTACCACAGGTTGTCCAGCACCATCGCGAACAGATTGCGTGACAGTTCCCGCAGGAATGGCTGGCTGGAGTACTCTCCCATTGCCTGGGTCGTGGCCCCGGCCAGGCTCGACAGACTCATGGTTCTCCCTCCAGCGTAAAACGGAACGGACCCGGCTTTGCGGTTCCGCTGCTGCCTCCCTAATCTAATCAATTCTCGGATTCGACAAACACCCGCCGGCAGAGCGGCAGGTCCGGACGTGGAGCCAGGTCGTGAGCGGACGATCAGGGATCGGGCGATACGAGCGGACCCTGCGCCTGTTCACTGACGTTCGGACCGGCGAGGGCGCGACCGTTCTGCTTCTGGCCGTGAACGTGTTCCTGCTCCTCACGGCCTACTACTTCATCAAGCCGCTGCGCGAGGCGTTGATTCTCGACGAGAGCGGAGCCGAGATCAAGAGTTACGCGTCGGCTCTCCAGGCGCTGATCCTGCTGGGAGCGGTACCGGCATACGGTGCGCTGGCCGGCCGTCTGCCACGCCGCAAGTTGATCAACCGCGTGACGTTGTTTTTCGCGGCTTGCCTGGTAGCGTTCTTCGGGCTCGGACAGATCGGTCTGAATCTCGGGGTGGCGTTCTTCCTCTGGGTCGGGATCTTCAACCTGATGGTCGTGGCCCAGTTCTGGTCCTTCGCCAACGACCTGTACAC
>JAENXO010000129.1 GCA_016649455.1 Gemmatimonadota bacterium
GATCGATGCGGCTGACGTGCGGGCCTCGGTCGTGGCGCTGCGGAAGACGGGCACCCCTTACTCGGATGCCGAGATCGCGGGCGTCGAGGAGAGCCTGACGCTCCAGGGCGGCGAGATCGTCAGTCGGCTGGCTGGTGCGGGAATCGAGACGACGCCGGACCGGAAGATCGTCGCGCTGATCGCCTACTTGCAGCGGCTGGGTGTGGAGGGCAAGGCGGCGCTGGAAGCGGAAGGGGCTGAATACTGATGAATCCGCTCATCGAGCAGGCCCGTGAAGCCATCGGTCTCGGCTGGATGGCGGTGGTCATGACGTTGCTGTTCATGATCGCGTACTTCGGCTGGATCTGGTACGCCTACAACCCCGCGAACAAACAGAAGTGGGAAGAAGCAGCCATGCTGCCCTTCGAAGATGGAGGCGACAGGTGAGCAAGGAAACGAATCGAGTACTCGGGCACGCGGACGAAGCGGACGGAATCGAAGAGTACGACAATCCGCTTCCCGACTGGTGGGTCGGTCTTCTATGGCTCACGGTGATCTGGGCAGTGGGATACGGTGTCTGGTATCACTTCATCGCCGACAAGTCGCAGGAGGGCCACCTGGCTGCCGAGATGCAGGCAGCTGAGGTGCAGTGGCCGGAGCAGGCGGTGACCGCCGTCGCGTTCGCCATCACTCCCGAAGCCGTAGCGGCGGGCGAAGCGATCTATACGCAGAATTGCCTGATGTGTCACGGCGCGGCGTTGGAGGGTGGAATCGGCGCAGCGCTGAACGACGATGAGTGGATCCACGGCGGGGAAGCCGAAGAGGTGATCCGGATCATCACCGAAGGTGTACCCGAGAAGGGCATGCTTACGTGGGGCCCGATCCTGGGACCTGAGAAGATCAACCAGGTAGCGGCCTACGTCCTGAACAGGAACGCGGAACTGACCGGCAATTAGCGCAGGGTCCGGCGGCCCGCTGCCGTACCGGGCGCCTTGCCGGAGTAAGGGATAGACGTGCTGGGATTCTCACAGACGCGGGAGTGGGTCTACCCGCAGTCCATCAGCGGCCGGTTCACCACGATCCGGCGCTGGACCTTCCTCGGACTGCACCTGCTTCTCCTGATCACGCCGTGGATCACGATCAACGGCAACCCGGCGCTGCGGGTCGATCTCCCCGCGCGCACGGTCTTTCTGTTCGGCTACATCTTCACCTCGTCCGACACGATCTTCCTGCTGCTGCTGCTGTGGTTCGCGGTCTTCTCGCTGTTCTTCTTCACGGCGGTGTTCGGGCGGATCTGGTGCGGTTACGCCTGCCCGCAGACGGTATTCCTCGAGTCGTGGATCCGCCCCGTCGAGTTGTGGATCGAAGGGGACCGCCTGACCCGTAAACGACGCGATGCAAAGGGCTGGTCGTTCGACCGGGCGTGGCGGAAGCTCGCCAAATGGACGGTATTCTTCGCCGTGGCCCTGTTCCTGTCGATGGGCGGGATGAGCATCTTCGCCGGGGTGCGCGAGCTGTGGACCGGCCAGGCCGGTCCGGTCGAGTACTCGCTCGTGGCGATCTTCGCCGGGTTCTGGTTCATCGACTTCACCTGGTTCCGGGAGCAGTTCTGCAGCTACGTCTGTCCCTACGCCCGGTTCCAGAGCGTGCTGGCCGACGAAGAGACGCTGATCATCACCTACAACATCGAGCGCGGCGAGCCTCGGGAGGCCGGCAAGCAGGCGGCCAGGGACGGCCGGTGCATCGAGTGCAGCAAGTGCGTGGTCGTGTGTCCGCAGGGAATCGACATCCGGGACGGCTTCCAGCTCGAGTGTATACAGTGCGCGCGGTGCATAGACGCCTGCACGAGCGTGATGGACAAGCTCGGGCACCCGACGCTCGTGGCATATGGCTCGATCGCCGAGTCGGAGGGGCGCGAGGTTCGACGGTGGCGCCCCAGAACGATGGTGTACGCCGCGATCCTGGTCGGAATCATGATGTCCGGCGGTGTGCTGCTGGCTCGCAGAATACCGTTCGAGGCCACCGTGAATCGTGCGCCCGGATCGCTGTACACGGTGGACGCGGATGGGTACACCCGGAACACCTTCCTGCTGAAGATCACCAACAAGAGCCCGGACATTGAGCCCGTCGAGTACGAGATTTCCGTGGCCGGACTGGATGATGCCGAAGTGCTGACGGACGCCGTCGAGCTCGGATCCACAGAGACCCGGACCATTCCGCTGATCATTCGAGTGCCGACCTCGGCGGAGCTGGAGAGAACCACGCCGTTCGAGGTAAAGGTCTCGGCGGAGTCCGGAGCTGTCGTGCTGTCCCCAACCTTCAAGTCGGGAGCGGAGATTGGCGGAACCGGTTCGTAAGTTCGACCAGCTCGTGTGGCCGATCGGGATCATCCTGGGCCTGCTGATCGTGATCCTGGTGAACGCCCTGTTCATCTACGTGTCCGTTTCCGGACAGGACGAAATCGCCCCGACGTACCAGACGGAGCCGCGCTGACCACTTCCCGCTGTCCACACTGCGGTACCCCCGTCGAGGGACCCGACGACACCTGGTGCTGCCACGGGTGCGAGATGGCGGCCGCGATCATCCGGGGCGCGGGCCTCGAGCGCTACTACGAAGAGCGGGCCGACTACGCGCCGCGCCCGGGCCCTGCCCGGCAGGGATGGGAGTCGGTCCCGGTGACCACCCTGGATGACGGGACCGCCGAGGTACGACTGGTGCTGGATGGCCTCAGGTGCGCCTCCTGCGTGTGGGTCACGGAGCACCTGCTGCAGCAGACCCCGGGCGTCGAAGAAGCGACCGTCAGCTACGCCACCGGACGTGCGAGCCTCCGGTGGGATCCGGATACCGTAGACCTGGGCGTCCTGGCTGGAAGAATCTCGGCGCTGGGGTATCGGCCGAGGCTGCTAGGCGAGGAAGGGAAGCCGGATCGGGGCCTGCTGATCCGGCTCGGCGTGGCCGTGTTCGCGGCGATGAACATCATGATGCTGTCCGTGCCGCTGTACCTGGGCTGGATCACCTCCCTCGAGCCACGCTACGAAGCGCTGTTCCGCTGGGCCTCACTGCTGCTCGCCACGCCGGTGGCCCTGTGGTGCGCCGAACCTTTCTTCTCGGGCGCGATCCAGGGCTTGAAGAACCGGGTCCTGCACATGGACCTGCCGATCGCGATCGCGGTCGCGGTGCTGTACGTGCATGGCTTGATCGCGACGTTCGTGGGAGCGGACACCTATCTCGACTCGCTGGCCATGCTGGTCGCGCTGCTGCTGGCGGGCCGCATGCTCGAGGGTCGCGGGCGGCGGCGCGCCGCGGAGGCCGCGCTGTCTCTCGCCGCATCGGTTCCCGCCACGGTTCGCCGGCGAACGGAGACCGGAGTCGAGACGGTTCACGCGGATGAGCTGGAACAGGGGGACCTGCTCGACGTGGGAGCGGGGGAGGAATTCGCGGTCGACGGAACGGTCGTGGAAGGCACGGGTGCGGTCCGCATGGCCCTGATCACCGGCGAGGCGGATCCGGTCGCCATGGGAGTCGGGGGCGAGGTGGTCGCGGGCTCGACCCTGCTGGATGGTACGCTCACCGTCCGGGTGGAGCGCGTCGGCTCGGAGACGACCCTGCAGCGCATGGCGGCCGAGCTTCGCACGGCAGCGGACCGGCCGGTGCGGCTCACCTCCACGGACCGGATCGCGCCGTGGTTCACCGGGGCGACGCTGCTCGTGGCGACACTGACCGCAGCAGGGTGGCTGCTGGCCGGGAACAGCTCCACGGCGCTCAGCGCCACGGTCGCCGTGCTCGTCGTCGCCTGTCCCTGTGCTCTGGCGCTGTCCCGACCGCTGGCCGCGGCAGCCGGGCTCGGTGCCGCCGCGCGGCGCGGGCTGATGTTCCGCTCGGCCGACGGACTGCTGGAGCTGGACGAGGTGCAGACGGTGGCGCTCGACAAGACGGGCACGGTCACGCAGGGAGAGCTGACCGTGGTGAGCGCGGAAAACGAGATTCTCCGCCTCGCCGCCGGTCTCGAGCGGTTCAGCATGCACCCGATCGCCCGGGCGATCGTGGCGGAAGCCGTGCAGCGCGGCATCCCGCTGCCGAAAGGCGAGGACGTGCGGGAACAGGCCGGGCGTGGAATCTCCGGCCGGGTGGACAGGCGGGACTGGCGACTGGTGGCGGGCAGTCCGGGAGAGGTCGTCCTGCACGGGGATGACGGAGAGACAGGCCGGATCGCGCTGGGAGATGCAGTTCGCCCGGACTCCGCGGAAGCCGTTGGTCTCCTCGTGGATCTGGGCCTGGAAGTGGTTCTCCTGTCCGGCGACCACGAGGCAGTGGCCCGCCGGATCGCCGATCAGGCGGGGATCCCGGGGGTCGAGGCGAGAGTGGACCCGGAAGGGAAGGCGGACTGGGTTCGAGCCCGGCAGGCAGCCGGGAAGCGGGTCGCGTTCGCGGGGGACGGCCTGAACGACGGTCCCGGGCTCGCGGCCGCCGACGTGGGGATCGCGATGGGAACGGGGGCCGCGAGCAGCGTGCTGGTGGCGGACGGCGTGATCTCCACCTGGTCCCTCATGCCGCTGGTTGCCGGATTCCGCGCTGCGGCCTCTGCCAGCCGGGCGATTCGCTGGAACCAGGTCCGGTCGATAGGCTACAATATCGTAGCGGTGAGTGCCGCCGCGGCCGGTCTGATCAATCCCCTGATCGCGGCGATTCTGATGCCGGCCTCGAGCGCCATGGTGATCTGGGGCGCCTCCCGGGTGGAAGCGTCGATGGAGAGCAGTCAGGCATGAATTCGATCTTCTTCCTCATCCCCCTGGCCCTGATCCTGGGCGGGATTTTCGCCTTCCTGTTCATTCTCGCGGTGCGGGACGGGCAGTTCGACGACCTCGACGATCCCCCGGAGCGAATTCTGCACGACTGACCGGCATCCAGCCGCCCTTTCCCGCCGCCGCCCTTGGCCGCAAACTGAGCCACATGCCGGACAACCGACCCTCGCTTCTTGCGGAGGCAGCATGCTTTCAGGTCGCACCTCGTCAATCGCCCTGTTTCTCCTTCTGTGCCTTTGCGCCGCCCCCCTGGCTGCGCAGGAGTCGGAAGAAGCGGAAGTCGAGTACAAGAACGAGGTGGAGATGTTCGTCGGTGGAGTGACAGAGACCGAGGAGTCGGCATCCGGATTCGGGATCGGTCTCGAGTACAATCGACGACTCTCATCCCGGTGGAGAATTGGAGTCGAAGCGATCGAGATCTCGACGACCGACGTGTCTCGCAGCTGGCTGGTCGTCATTCCGGTGTACTTCCTGGTGACGGAAGGCCTGGGCATAAAGGCCGGCCCCGGGCTCGAGGGCTCGAAGGACAAGCCGGAGGACGGCGGCGAGAGCGAGAGCACGACGGAATTCGCGCTGCGTCTCGGGGCGGGTTACGAGTTCGAGCTCGGGAGCCGGTTCACCATCTCGCCGGAGGTCAATGCGGACTTGATCGGCGGGAACGTCACCTGGGTGTACGGGGTGAGTTTCGGCTTCTTGTTCTGATCGGACTGATATCTGCCCCTACTTTGTCCACCGAGGTCCCCAGGCGCGCCTGACGCGGAGGATTCATGCATTCACTCGGAGACTGGCTCACGACGGAACTCGGACTGAGCGACTGGTCAGTCGGCCTCGTTATCCTTCCGCTGCTCGGCCTGCTGCTGGTCTTTTCGCTCCGGGAAATCGTCCTCCGCATCGCGGGCCGATCCAGCAAGGCGCCCCGGCGACAAACGTGGCGGAAGATTTCACGCTATATCGCGATCGTCGCATGCCTCGGTATCACCGGCATGGCCTGGTTCGAATACAGATCAGAAATCTCCGGCGCTCTTACCACGGCGGGATCGGATTCGCCTTCAATCCTGGGCGGGATCCTGGTGGCATTGCTGGGCCTGGCTTTTCTCTGGGTAGTCCTGTACGGGATTCAGCAGAGCTACACTTCCCTGGTGGCCCGGACCGAGGTGTGGGGCAAGACCTGGGACGGATTCCATGTGCAGGACACGGTTTTCCTGGATGGAGACGCGTTTCCGGACTTCGTGAAGCTGGGATTGCGCATCGTCCGATTCGTCGTCGTGCTGTTCGTGCTCTATCTGTTCGTCCCCCTGTTGCTGGGTGCGATTCCGGCCACACGCCCGATCGCACACCAGGTCATGCCGCTGGTGTTCGACCCGCTGAAGAACCTGGGCAAATCGATCCTGGACTACATTCCGAGCTTCATGGTCCTGGTACTGATTTTCGTCATATCCCGGTGGGTTCTTCATGGGCTGCGGACGCTGATGAAGGCCGTCGGGGCGGGAGATCTCACCCTGGGGAAATTCGATCCGGACTGGGCGGATCAGACGTACCGCATCCTAAGTGTCCTGGTCGTCGTTGCCACGCTCCTGATCATGTTCCCGTACCTGCCTGGCTCGGAGAGCGCCGTGTTCAGGGGATTCTCGGTGTTCATCGGCGCACTGGTGACGTTCGGCGGGACCACCACCACCGCCAACATCATCAGCGGCCTGGTCCTCACTTACACGCGCTCGTTCAAAGTGGGAGACAGAATCAAGATCGGCGACCAGGTGGGCGACGTGCTCGAGATCGGCATGGTCGTGACCAAGATCAGGACCCTGGACAACGAGAAGGTGACGATCGCCAACGCCGAGGTGCTCGCGGGAGAGATCGTCAACTACTCCGATGCAACGGCACTGGGTGGGCTCAGGCTTCGGGTGCCGGTCGGGATCGGGTATGACACGGAATGGCGTGATGTATACCGGCTGCTGGTTCAGGCGGCGCACGCGACGGACAACATTAAGGATACCCCTGCACCTTTCGTACAGCAGTCGAGCCTGGACGATTTCGCGGTCACGTACACGCTCGCGGCATTTGCAGACGATCCGAATTTGAAGCCGAAAACGTTGACCGAGCTCCGCCAGAATATCCAGGACGTATTCAACGAGGCGGGCATCGAGATCATGACGCCGTCAGTACGGGCGGTGCGCGACTCGCTCGATCCGGCCATGCCGGCGAAGTACCTGTCGGATGCACCCGCCGCTGCGCCCGCGGGGGCTGACGAGCCCGCCGTTGCGCCCGCCCCTGCGGCTGACACGAAAGGCGTTGTCCAGGAACACACGGAATGATCGGGTCTTTCGAGCCGGCGATGTACTTTTCGATCGTCACGTTTACGACCCTCGGGTACGGCGATGTGCTCGTGGCAGAGGAATGGCGGATCCTGGCGGCGACGGAAGCGGCCAACGGCATCATCATGTTCGGTTGGACGACGGCTTTGATCATGAGC
>JAENXO010000027.1 GCA_016649455.1 Gemmatimonadota bacterium
CGGCTGGCCAGCAAGGGCCGCTTTCTGATGTTCGGGGACGGCGAGACGACGTACCACCCGGTGTATATCGACAACCTGGTGGACCTGTTCGAGCTCGCCGCGTCACGGCCGGAGGCGGTTGGCCGGATATATATCGGGGGAGACGAGCAATACTACACCCTGAATGAGCTCGTGCGGGCCGTCGGAAGGTCGATCGACATTGACCTGGAGATCATTCACCTGCCATTCAGACCGGCCTGGCTGGCCGCGGCCGCATGTGAAGTGGCGTGTAAGCCTTTCGGTATCTCACCACCCCTGTTCCGTCGCCGAATCGACTGGTTTCGGCAGGTGCGCGCTTTTCGGATCGACAGGGCCCGGCAGGAACTCGGCTACGAACCCGCGGTCGGAATCGACGAGGGATTGAGACGTACGGCGGAATGGTACCGGGATAACGGCTACCTGTAGGCAGGTGTACCGTCGGCCAGCACCGTCCCGTACAACTCGATCAGGTCGGACGCAGCGCGGTGCCAGGACAGCTGGTCGACCGCATGTGCTCGACCGCGCCGTCCGAGGTCGGCCAGCCGGTCCGGGTCATCCAGGATCTCTCCGATTCGCCGCACGAAGGAGGCCCCATCTCCCTGGGGCGCGTACACGCCCAGGTCTCCGAGGATCTCACGGTTGACGACGTTGTCGAACGCCACGACCGGAAGCCCGCAGGCGAGGTAGTTGTAGATCTTCAGATTGCCCTCGGTGGCCGAGAGTTTGGCCGTGATCCCGACGTCGGCGGCGGCCGTCAGGGCCCGTGTTTCGTCGAACGGCACTCGACCGGGAAACAGCACTCTTCCGGCAAGGCCGAGCTCGTCGGCCTGCCTCCTGTATTCCGTCTCCGGATACCCCGCGAACAGCACCTGGAGCCGGGGGTGCTCCCGCAGTACCGCGGCGATGTGATCCAGCACCAGATCGATCCCCTGGTAGTCGGCCAGAACACCCACGTAGATCGCGAGCTGCGCGTCCGGAGCGACCCCGAAGCGTTCCCGTATTCCGGCTCTCTGATCGGCGGGGAGGGGTCGGAATTCATCTGTGTCGACGCCGTCCAGTACGGTTCGGACCCGGGTCGACGGGTACCGGTCGCGAAGCGTCGCCGACGCCCTGGTGGTGCTGGCCGCCACGGCATCGGCGCCGGTATCGATCCATGTCTCGAGCTCGCCGAACACGCGTGCCCTCGCTCCGCTCGGATCCAGGTATCCATGCGAACTGAGCTCGTCCGTCAGACTGCCCTGGTAGTCGAACACGAGCGGAACGGCGAGCAGCTTTCGGAGAATCCGGCCGATCAGGGCGCCTTCGTGCAGGTGGCCATGAATCACGTCGGGCCGCTCACCGAGAGCTGCCGTGAGACTGCGTAGCAGGAGAAGCGGATCGGCCAGGTACTTGGCGTTCGAGGGCCCCGCCGTGAGCTTCCGGTACCCGGGGACATTCGGAATCCTCACCGTACGAACGCCGTCGATGTCCCGTCCATGGTGGTACGTGCACAGGGTCACCTCGCAGCCCGCCGCCTGAAGGGCGCGAACTTCACCGAGGATGCGCACATGACAGCCCCGATCGGCGAAGAACGGGGTCGGTGCGACCATCAGGACCCGATACACGATCTGCTATCTGCTCCCGTCAGACGGTGAGGCCGGCCGTCACGAGTTCTTCCCGAGCTCTGTCCATCCGGTCCACCGCATCCTGCTCCGCGGCCCACGCCGCCAGATCGTCGATTCCGGTCTCGAACGGAATCGATGCCTCGAATCCGAGCAGTTCCCGCGCCTTCGTCGGGTCACCGAAGCAGTGCCGGATGTCGCCCTTCCGGAATTCGCCCGTGTACTCCGGCTCCGGACCGCCAAGCTTGCCCCGGAGCGCGGCCAGCAACTCCCGAAGACCGAGCGAGCGTCCCGTCGCCACATTGACCGCGTGACCATCCGCCGCGCTCGGCTCGAGAGCAAGCAGGTTTGCCTTCACGATATCCTGAACATGTACGAAATCCCTGCTCTGAGCACCATCCTCGAACACGATCGGCGGGCGACCGTTCAGCAATCGGCAGGTGAAGATCGCCGCCACGCCCGTATAGGGATTGCTCAGCGACTGCCTGGGTCCGTACACGTTGAAGTAGCGAAGGGCGACGGTCGGTATCCCGTACGCGTTCCCGACGCTGAGACACAATTCCTCCTGGTCCCGCTTGCTTACGGCGTACACGGAGGTAGGCTGCAGGGGCTTGGACTCGCCCGTCGGCTGCGGCGTGAGGGGAGCGCGGCACACCGGGCACCGCATCTCCCAGTCGGCTTCACGCAGCTGCGCTTCGGGGCGCAGCGGCGGGTCCACCTGTCCGTGGATTTCGCACTCGTACTGACCCTCGCCGTAGATCGACATCGAACTGGCCACGACCAGGCGCTCGAGCGGGCGTTTCCGATCGATGATCTGCTGAAGAAGAACGCCGGTTCCTTCGCAGTTTGCACGGACATAGTCGGCGATCCGGTACATCGACTGACCGACCCCGACCGCGGCGGCCTCGTGGTACACGACGTCCACGTCCGCCACCGCCGATCGAACCGCCTCCGGATCTCTGACGTCGCCGCGCGTGAATCGGACCGCACCGCTGGCGATGTGGCCCGCGATCGCAGCGGGTTCGCCGTTCTCTCCGTGCACCTGCGGATCCAGGTTGTCCAGAACGCTGACGGCGTGCCCTCGTTCGACCAGAGAATCCACGAAATGAGAACCGATGAATCCCGCGCCGCCCGTCACCAGAATGCGCTTCCGGCTCATAAGACTTTCACTCCCTGACTGAGATCGACAGCAACTGCTCTCTCACCGGCCAGAGCAAGCCATGTGCCGGGACCGTAGCGGTTCTGAATGGAATCGGACGTTCCCGGCCCGTTCGGCCGCCCGGCTCTGCGCGGATCACGACCGCGCGTCCCCCCCGGTATACTGCAAAATGTCACAGCGGCCTTTCCGCTACAATCGCGGGGAATTATGTTGATCGGGTCCCACAAAACGTGACCGGGCCTCCGATGACGACTACCGTAATTTCCGATTTTAGCACCATTTACGATTCCGGGCCAGATTACGGCAGGAGACTTGCTCCATCGGACCTGCGTACGGGGCATTTCGCGGCGTGGCGTGACGGAAGTCTCCGCACGAGCCGCGGGTAATTTCGAGGAAGGAAACGAAGATGAAGCTCGACAGACTGGTACTCACGCTCGCGGTAGGAGCGTCGGTCGCGTTCCTCGCGGGGTGTAACGGCGAGTCCCCGACGGGGCTCGATGGAACGCTCGATGGAACGGCGGACTCATTCGGTTCGATGAGCCTGCTCAACGGGACGGCTCCGATGTGCGAGACGATCACGTTCGACGATGAAACCAACAACTTCGCGCATGCCGATCTCGTCACCGTCGTAAACACGCAGCTGTTCGGGCCGCTCACCGTGACCGTGGAGGGCTATCCGAACCAGAGCCTGGACGAGGCCCGGATTTACGACACGAGCACCGACCACGGAAATTTCGATAACGACCTCGAGGCGCCTCCCGGAGGTAACTGCACCGATTGCGGCGCCGGCGACGGCCTGGGGAACGTCCTGATCATCCAGCAGGGAGATGCTGTGCCCGCCCAGGGTCCGGCTGACGACAGCCGCACCGGCGGTCGCGTCACGTTTACCGGGTTCTCCGGCGGCGAGTTCTACATCGAGAGCTTCGACGCGCTCGACGACGACAGCGGTCAGAAGTTCGAGGCGCGCATCGATGGCACGACGCTGCTGGCCCCCGAGTCCACGAATCTGGGTGATGGTTCCGTTCAGACGGTCACGATCACGACCGAGCATGTGTTCTACGACCAGTTCTCACTCGAGTACGAGGGCTCCGGAGCGACGGACAACATCAAGCTCTGCAGTCTCGTCGTCGAGCGCGGCGAGGACGGGTGCACGCCGGGTTACTGGAAGCAGGAACAGCACTGGGGGAGCTGGGCGGTCCCGCTCGACACGAAGTACGGTGATGTGTTCGAGGCGTGCTGGGATGCGGATGCCAACAGCGGTGCGGGCGACTACGCGTACTACGAGCTCCAGAAGCCGGAGAGCGGGAACCTCTGCTCCTTGACGCTTCTGGACGGGCTGAGCCTGCGGGGTGGTGGTGTCAACGCCATGGCACGACATGCCGCGGCGGCGTACCTCAACGCGGCATCTCCGGACGTCGAGTATTACTGGACGGCCGGCGAAATCGAGGATCTCGTGAATGAGGCGCTGACGGTCGGCGGCATCGAGGATGTCCACGGCCAGCTCGCCGACATGAACGAGCGCTACTGCCCGCTCGGTCGGTCGGAGCTTCCGAGCTGAACTGACAGACGATCTTTGACCGTGGGCCGGTGAGTTCGCACCGGCCCGCTCCAGGCGCCCGGGTTCTTGAGCCCGGGCGCCTTCTTGTTGCGTTCAGGATCCGTGGCACGAGATCCCGCCGGTCTGACTTTTTTGCGCCTCCCGAACACTGAGTAGCGTCCCGCCGCTCTGTCCGCGTTTCGTAACCTGCAGCAAACCAGATAGTTAGAAATCCATCCGTGGTGGAACCAGGTTTGCTCTCATGCTGCACCGAGTGACCCGGCCAGTTCGAGCGGGGACCCGGGGATGTCGGATTCGTCGTCACGCAACTCGATTCGCTGAGGATACCTGGATGCGACTTCGATTCGAACACTCTCGGCTGGGGAGTGCCTGTGCTCTGTTACTTCTGGCGGGCTGCAGCGGCGGTTCCGTTCTCGAACCGGATCGCGACTCGAGCCTCGAGGGGGGCATCCCGCTCGCCGTGGTCGCCTCGGTAGAGGAGGTCTGCGCCACGATCGACTTCGAGTCGCTGGCGCACGGCGACCTGGTTGCGTCCATGTCAGTGCCCGAGCTGGAGCTCGAGTTCAACGTTACCGTTTGGCCGTCCAACGGCGGACTCTCCACTGCACGAGTCTATGATACGGACACGATGTCTCCGCCCGGGGATCCGTTCCTGGCGTGGGCAGGGGCAGGCTCCACCTGTCCCGAGTGCGTGGGCTCCGGCAACGTCCTGGTGGTCGAAGACGGGGCCGGTTTCGAGGCCGGCGGCGCGAGCGATTTCGGCGGCACGTTCTTCCTCGACGGCTTTTCGCAGCCGGATGTAAGGATCCGTGGACTGACAGCCGTCGGAGCCGGGAGTTTCGACGACTCGCATTTCATGCTGATCGATGCCGAGCCACTCGCGTCCTCGGTCGCCAGCGCGGGAGTCGTGCAGCCCCTCACCCCATCGTCGGAGCCCGTCATCCAGAGCTTCGTCGAGCTCGTCGTGCTGTCGTCCGCCCAGGGCGGGTTCGACGATCTCATGCTGTGCCGGATGATGGAGGTGGCCGAGGAGCCGGGCGGGTCTGAGGGCGGCAGCGAGGGGTGTGGCTTCAGCTACTGGAAGAACCCGAAGCACGGTGCCTCATGGACAGGCACCGGCCTGTCGCCGAACTCGAACGTCGTCGACGTGCTCGGGGGAGTTCCCGCGACGCTGGCGAAGCCGGAACAGGGCCTGTCACCCGCGGAGTTGACGTTGGCCCAGTCTCTCGACCTCCGGGGCTCGGGAGTGAACAGGCTCCTGCGCGAGACCGTTGCGGCGATGCTCAACGCCGAAGCGAGCGGAGTCGACTACGACCTGTCGTCCGGCCAGGTGGCGGATCTGTTCACGACGGCGATCGCCGGGGGCGATGTCAAGGCGACGACGAAGACGTTGGCGCAATACAACAACCAGGTCTGTCCACTCGACTGAGACCGACCGTAGCACGGATCCGACAACTGCCTCTCCGGGCACCGGCAGCGCCGACGTCCGGAGGGGCAGTCGATCGCTCATTTGGCTGCGTTTTTTCATTATAAACATCAAAACAGTCGTCTTTTACTATTCGTTGCATACATTTCAGCTCTATCTACACGTATTACTTGACGTTCGCATGACACTTGCGTACAGTTGGCCACGTTCGTCGGAGGGGCAGCCCGCTAACCGAACAGACGTTCGGCCGGCTGCTGGAAACATACAGGAATGACCGGAGGATCGACCCGATGTCGCCCGATTCGATTTTTGCCGCACCGCCGGAGCACGACGAAGCCGCCCGATTCGCTCACTACGGGAAATTCCTGGGTGACTCCCCGGATCCGAAGACCGTCCTTGAACTGTGTGACACAATGAACGTCCGCTTCATGCGATTGACGTTCACTGACATCGCGGGCCACATCAAGAACGTCGAAATCCCGGCGAGCCAGTTTCCGAAGGCCCTGGACGGAGAGATCATGTTTGATGGCTCTTCGATCAAGGGATTTGTCCGCATCGAAGAGAGCGACATGCTCCTCAAGCCGGACCTGAAGACTTTCAGGGTGTTTCCGTGGGGAAACCCCGAGGCGCGAGTCGCCAGGCTGATCTGCGACGTCCACAATTCCGACGAGACGCCGTTCTCCGGCGATCCTCGCCGCGTGCTCAGGCGGGTGGCCGAGAAGGCCGCCGCGATGGGGTACATGGTCAACGCAGGTGTCGAGGCGGAGTTTTTCCTGTTTCAGAAGGACGACAAGGGTGGCGCCACGACGATCACGCATGACCGGGGAGGATACTTCGACCTCACCCCCGTCGACCTCGGCGAGAAGGCACGCCGGATGATCGTCAACGACCTCGAGGCGATGGGCTTCGAGGTCGAAGCCGCGCACCACGAAGTGGCACCCGGACAGCACGAAATCGACTTCAAGTACGCGGACGTGATGATCACGGCCGACAGCCTGACCACCTTCAAATTCATTGTCCGCAACGCCGCCCTGGCGCACGATCTTCACGCGACGTTCATGCCCAAGCCGATCTACGGACAGAACGGTTCGGGAATGCACACCCACCAGTCACTGTTCGATGCGGCCGGAAACGTATTTTACGATCCGGACGGAGAGTACCAGATGTCGAAGCTGATGCGCCACTACATCGGGGGGCTCAAGAAGCATGCGACGGCCATGGCCGCGGTTACGAACCCGCTGGTCAACAGCTACAAGCGGCTGGTTCCCGGATACGAGGCGCCGGTGGACATCGCGTGGTCGCAGTCCAACCGTTCTCCGATGATCCGGGTCCCGGATCGCAGGGGCGTGGGTACCCGGGTCGAATTCCGCATGCCGGACCCGGCCTGCAATCCGTACCTGGCCCTCGCCGTCCAGATCGCGGCCGGACTCGACGGAATCGAGAACGAGATCGATTCGGGTCCGCCGCTCGACGTGAACGTGTGGGAACTGACTGCCGGGGACCGCGAGAAGTACTCGATCTCCAGCCTCCCGGCGAACCTCGGGGAGGCGATCAGCGAGTTGGAGAAGAGTGAGACGATGCGTGAGGTGCTCGGCGAGCACCTGTTCACCAACTTCGTCGCGTCGAAGAAGAAGGAGTGGTCGGAGTACATCTCCCAGGTTTCGATCTGGGAGCTGGACCGCTACCTGACGTCGTATTGAGCTGATGGGGACCGGCCGGCAGATCCCGGTCGGTCCCCGCTCAGTTGCCTATTCTTTTCCCGCGCTCCACGCATCGCACTGCTGCTGGATCGCGTTCACCGCGACCACCAGGCCCGGCAGACCCGGACCTCCTTCTTCTTCTCGAAGTTCATCGAGAATCCGTTCGACCCTGCCGAGTCCCCCGGTACATGACTCGCGGAAGTCGACGAGAGCCGCCAGGGGATCTCCATCCGGTCCGATTCCCTCCAGCAGCCGCCGCACGATCCGGCGTCGAGCCGCCTCCAGATCGAGAGCGAGTTCCCGGGCTGCTCTCAGCTGCCAACGATCGGCTCCCGGAAGATCTGCGAGCCGATCCTGCAGCCACGGAAAGTCCACCTCGCCCGCCAGACCGAAGTAGACCCGCCCGACGAGTGACGCCTCGATATCCGCTTCCCGGGCAAGCTGCGCCACGGGAAGCAGTCCGTCGAGATACTCCAGGGCCACAAATCGCTCAGCGAGGCCCTCCGTCATCCCGTCTGTCCTGAATACGGCGATCCGGGTTTCCATTTCTGCACGCTTCCCATCGGACAGCAGGTCGATCAGGGAATCCGTGAGCACGGAGACGGGCTCTTCGAACCACTGGAGCAACTCGTCCAGGCTCTTGCGCAGGTCTGCGTTGGCCAGCAGCCAGCGGGTGGCCATGTCGATTGCCGACGACGCCAGCAGCAGCCAGCTGGACTGGACCCCGGCCGGGACCGCGGAGTCGGGCGCCAGGATCTCGCCGAGGATCTCGGCGGCGCCTCCTACCTGCCAGGCGACGTACCAGGCTTTCGCGACGTCGGCCGGATCACGCTGGGAATCCCGCAACAGCTGCAGCATCCCGGTTCCACCGTGCAGATCGACGATCAGGTTGGTCAACAGTGTCACCGCGATGTGCCTGGCCAGCCGATGCTCGGAAAGGAGTTCTTCCCCGACCGCTTCCCGGATACCTGACGGAAAGTACTGCTGAAGCAGCGGGAGGAGCCCCTGGCCCGCGCCCACATCCGATGCCAGGAGCTCGTCCTTCAACTGGAGCTTCGCATAGGCCAGCAACACTGAGAGTTCGGGCCGAACGAGCGCCGGAAGTCCATTCTCCTCCCGATCCAGCATCTCTTCGGTTCCCGGCAGGAATTCCAGTCCCCGATCGAGAAACCCGGATCGCTCGAGTGCCGCCAGCGAGTCGCGGAACGTCTGGGGACGATCCCGGACCCGGTGCTCATCCAGACTCACGGCGAGGCTCTGCCAGTAGCTGTTCCGCAAGACTCGGGAAGCGACGTCGTCGGTCGCCTCCTGCAGCAGCCTGTCTCGATCCGCAGGGTCGATAACGCCCGACTCGATGGCAGCGGCCAGGAGGATCTTGCAGTTCACCTCGTGGTCCGAGGTGTCGACGCCGGCCGAGTTGTCCAGCGCATCGGTATTGCAGCGTCCGCCGCGCAGCGCGAATTCGACGCGCCCCGGCTGTGTCAGGCCCAGATTGCCACCCTCTCCGAGCACCCGCGCCCGCAATTCCGTCGCATCTATACGCACGGAATCGTTTCCGGGATCACCGACATCGGCAGGGGTCTCCGAGGAGGCCTTCACGTACGTTCCGATCCCGCCGTTCCACAGCAGATCCACCGGCGCGCGCAGGATCGTGCGGATCAGCGTGTCTCCGTTCATCTCCTCGTCGTCGACTCCCAGTGCGGCGCGAATCTCCGGCGACAGGCGGATGCTCTTGTCCCCTCGCTCCCAGATGCCGCCGCCCGCGCTGATCAGCGAACGGTCGTAGTCGTCCCAGCTGGACCTGGGAAGGTCGAACAGTCGTCTGCGTTCTTCCCAGCTCGATTCCGCGTCGGGGTCGGGATCGAGGAAGATGTGCCGGTGATCGAAAGCGGCTACCAGCCGGATCGTACGGCTCAACAGCATTCCGTTGCCGAACACGTCACCGCTCATGTCGCCGATTCCAGCGACCGTGAATTCCTCGGTCTGAGTGTCCGCCCCCATCTCCCGGAAATGCCGTTTCACACACTCCCAGGCGCCCCGGGCAGTGATTCCCATAGCCTTGTGGTCGAAGCCCTTCGAACCACCCGATGCGAAAGCGTCTCCAAGCCAGAAGTCATATTCCGCGGAGAGCTCGTTCGCGGTGTCGGACAACGTGGCGGTCCCCTTGTCCGCAGCCACGACCAGATACGGATCGTCACCGTCCCGGATCACGGTGTCAGGCGGGTGTACGATCTCGCCCTCGACGACATTGTCGGTCACCGAGAGGAGAGCCCCAACGAAATCCCTGTAGCTGCTGACGCCGGCCTCCCGCCTCGCTTCGGGGTCCGCTGGCGGCCGGTTCACCACGAAGGCTCCCTTCGACCCTGCGGGCACGATGACCGCGTTCTTCACCTGCTGCGTCTTTACGAGCCCCAGGACCTCCAGACGGAAATCTTCCTGCCGGTCGCTCCACCGCAGCCCCCCGCGGGCGACGTCACCCATCCGCAGGTGTGCTCCTTCGGTCTGTGCGCTGCTCACCCACACTTCGTGCTTGGGCCTGGGCTTCGGCATGAACTCGATGCGCGAACAGTCGAACTTCAGGGCGATTGCCGTCTCGGGGCGCTGGCTGAACCCGGCCTGGTAGTAATTCGTGCGAACCGTCGCCTTGACGAGGGCCAGCAGCCGGCGGAGAGTCCGATCGTCTTCGATGCTCCGAACGTCTTCGAGCAGACGGCCAAATTCGTTCTCTTGCGCGGTGACCGCCTCGTCGCGGTCGCCAGCGAAGCCCGGATCGAACAGTACCTCGAAGATCCTGAACAACATCCCGACTGCCTGCGGATGTTCGAGCACCGGACGTCGGAGTCCCATGCGGCTGGAGACCGCTCCGATCCGGAACGCGTAAGCACCGTACGCCTTGATCAGGGCGACCTGTCGCCACGTAAGTCCGGCGGACAGAATCAGGTTGTTGATCCCGAGGTTCTCGGCCCAGCCATTTTGAATCGCAAAGAACGCATCCGACACCCGGTTCCCTGCCGATTCCAGCTCGATCTCCCACTCCTCCGGCACCTGCACCAGGAAGCTGTGGACGGTGACATCGTCCGTCTCGTCCACAGGCCGAATGTCATAGGCGTCGGCCGTCAGAACCCGAAAACCGAGATTTTCCAGCACGGGCAGCACATCGCTCAGCACATAACGCGTCTGCTGATCGAACACCTTGAGCCGGTAGGTGAACGGCCGGTAAGGGTCGAGATCGTGCAGGCCGACCTGTCGCCGGTGGGACTGACGCAGCGCCTCGAGCGACTCGATGTCGTCCACCGCCTCGCTCACGTCCGTAACGGCCCGGTAGGCGGACGGGAACGCGTTCCCGTATCGCTCGGCGAGTTCGGCGGTGCGCCCACGATCATGACGGTCCTCCAAAGCAACCGTCAGGCGCTCAGTCCAGGACCGGATGGCCGCACGTACTTCGGTTCGCACTTCGGCGATGTCGACGCTTTCGACGTTGTCCGCGGCGGCGGCGATGGAGAAGTGGAGCCGGGCCTGCTCGCCTTCCCCCATCGTGAGATAGTAGTTCAGCAGCTGGCCGTCGTACGATTCCACGAGGGCCGCCTGAATGTTTCGCCGGACCTCTCCGGAGAACTTCCTTCGCGGCAGGATGACCATCACGTTCACGCCACGCCTCAGCGAGTCCGGCTTCGCGTACAGCAGGACTTCGTCCGTGCCGTGTGTTTCGAGGATGGTGTCGATCATCCGCACGAGATCGGCCACCGGGGTCAGGAACAGTTCTTCCTTCGGGAGACTGTTGAATGTCCGGACGACCAGGCCGTGGTCGTGAGACCCCTTGTCAACCTGCTCCGCTTCGAGGATTTCCACCAGCTTGCGGCGCAGAATCGGAATTCGCGATGCATCCTGCGCGAAGGCCTTGGCCGTGAACAGACCCAGGAATCTCCTCTCTCCTTCGACTTCACCGTCGCGACCGATCTTCTTGACGCTGATATCGTCCATTCGGGCTCGGCGATGCACGGGAGACAGGGCGTTCGTCTTCGACACGATCAGCATCGGCCCGCCCACTAGCCTCGCTCGCAAGCCGGCTGGAAGTTCCGATAGCGACTGGGCAGACTTGAATCCCGACTGCTCGTCGTCTCGCATGAGCCCGAGGCCCGTTCCCGGCGAGACGTGCACTGCCCTCGCACCGGACTCCGGGCTGTCCACGACATATTCCCTGTATCCAAGCAGGACGAAATTGCCGTTCACGAGCCACGACAGCAGGTCCTGGATTTCCTGCACTTCTCCGGCCCGCCAGTCGAGCCAGGTCTTCTCCTCTTCGAGGTCGGAGATCAGGGTTTCCAGGGCAGCCTTCATCGGATGAAAATCTTCGGTGGCAAGCTGAACCTGGCTCAGCCTCGAAAGGGCCTCGGTTCGAAGAGTGTTTCCGGTGTCTGCATCGAGTTGTGTATCGAGCAGAGTCAGCGTAGCCGAAACGTGCTCGCCCTCCTCACCGCGGTCGAGGATCCGGGCGACTCTACCGTCGGAGTCCCGTTCGATCCCGAGCACGGGGTGCAGCAGCGCGATGATCGGAATCTCGGCAGCCTGCAGACCTTCACGGAGTGTCTCCACGATGAACGGACAATCAGGCATGACCGTGAGCAGGACCGCCCGGTGCATGGATTTTTCGGCAGCCACGACATCGACGCCGACTTCGCCTTGCGGGGTTCGGTCGATGAGGTCGAGCAACGCGCGCGATGCCATCGCCACTCGCTCAGCCGGCTCACTCTGGAGCCACTCGTCCGAGGCACGGCTGAGCAGCCTGCGGGTGAAGTCGGTCAGGACATCTGTTCTCGGCTCGCCAGACAGATGTCCGAGCTCCTCGAGCACCTCTCCCGCGGGACCGCTGGACTGCGGAGGTCGATCCATGATTCACATTTCCGCTTCGATTCCCGTCCCGCACGGCGCGAGACGGAGAGATCGGGGAACGAGACAGGGCCCGTGTCTGGGGGCCCGGCAAATCCCCTTGCCGTTGCTGGGCGGGGACGGGAATCCGATACTGACCACATTCTGCCTGCTGAGGGCACCGGATTCAATGGGACCAACGACGAGTACGACAGTGCGTCACGAAGTCGGAACTGAATGAGGGCCACCCGAAACCTCCCGACCGTCATAGCGATCAGGGCTCGCCGAGCCTGGCGATCGCTCACGGA
>JAENXO010000316.1 GCA_016649455.1 Gemmatimonadota bacterium
AGCTTGCCGCCAGCGCCGCCGGCAGCCCGGTGAGCAGACCGCGCACCACGGTGCCGGGCACGTCCGTCGGACGGCCGGCCAGCCAGATCGTCATGCGTCCAAATACGGCTACGATCGCGAACAGCAGCGACACGAACAGCAACAACCGCCATCCCCAGCGAATCCGGCCATCCGGTCCCGAGATCAAGCCCGGCCTCCTGCCACCCGGCGACTCGCCAGGCGACGACGGACGGGGGACCGACTCAGCCGATCCAGCCGCGAACGCGACCTCCGAACCCTGCTCCGATCACGGTCACGAGCGCGACCTTCAGCAGGTCTCCGACGAAGAACGGCGCGAGTCCGACCGCTGCCGCCGCTTCACGTCCCGAAATCGCCGCAAGCCAGGCAATTCCGCCCAGATGGATGGCCGCCAGACCGACGACCGCCCCGAGCGCGATACTCGCCGCGCCACGGGACTGATCCGCGAATGCTCCAGCCAGCCAGGCAGCTACCGGAAATGCCAGCAGGTACCCGCCGGTCGGACCGAGCAGGTACGCCAGGCCACCGCCGGCGGCGAACACCGGGAGACCGGCCATTCCTGCAGCCAGGTAGATCGATTGGCTTCTCAACCCGCCACTCGCGCCAAGCAGCGCTCCGGCCAGCAGGACGGCAACTGGTTGAAGCGTGAACGGAACCGGAATGCCGGGCAGTGGCACGGCGATCTTCGCCGCCACCGCTGTCAGGGCCGCGGCCGTCGCCACCGCCACGACTCGCCGCCAGACTCGGGTCGAGGAAACCGCGTCGGTGGTCGTTCCTGTCAGCACCTGCGAGACCTGTCGATTCATACTCGCTCCACGCTCAGGGCCACGGCGTTACCGCCGCCGAGACACAGGGTAGCCATTCCCTTGTCAACGTCGAGGTCCCGCATGGCGTATAACAACGTAGTCAGGATCTTCGCGCCTGAGGCCCCGATCGGGTGTCCGAGCGCTATAGCCCCGCCACGAACGTTGATCCGGTCCATGTCCATCCCGAGCTCGCGGGCATCCGCCAGCGCCTGCACCGCGAATGCCTCGTTCACCTCGAACAGACCGTAGTCGTCGATCGACGTGCCTTCTTTGTCCATCAGATTCCGGACTGCTGCGATCGGTGCAAAGAAGAGGTCGCGAGGGGCCGTCGCGCCGACCGAATATGCGGCGATCCGTCCAAGAATGTCCAGCCCGTTGGCAACCGCGTATGCCTCCGACGTTACGACGGTTGCGGCCGCGCCATCGTTCAGGCCCGGCGCGTTTCCAGCCGTGACCGATGGGTCTGTCACCTCCGGCGGAGCGTCTCCGGCGAATGCCGGTCTCAGCTTCGCCATGGCCTCCAGCGACGTATCACGGCGCGGCGGCTCGTCCGTATCGACAACCGTTACCTGTCCCTTGCGACCCATGATCTCGACCGGCACGATCTCGTCCGCAAACGCTCCCGAATCGATCGCCTCGATGGCCTTCCGGTGGCTCTCCACCGCGAACGCATCCTGGTCTTCCCTCGAAACTCCGGCTTTCATGGCCGTGTACTCGGCGTGCCCTCCCATGTGACAGTTCCCGAACGCGCACCACAGGCCATCGTGGATCAGCGCGTCGACCAGGGTCCGGTCACCGAACTTCACGCCGGACCGGTATCCTTTCACCAGGTACGGGACGTTCGACATCGACTCCATGCCGCCCGCCACCCCGACCGCTCCGTCCCCTGCCTTGATCGCCTGCGCCACGAGCATCACGGCTTTCAGTCCGGACCCGCAGACCTTGTTGATCGTCATGGCCGGGATCGTCGGGGGAAGTCCCGCGCCGATCGCCGCCTGGCGCGCAGGGGCCTGCCCGATGCCCGCCTGGACGACGTTACCCATGATGACGTCCTCGATCGCTTCGGGGTCTACGCCAGAGCGTTCGACCGCCGCGGCAATCGCCTTCGCGCCGAGTTGCGGCGCTGTGAGAGAGGACAGTCCACCCAGAAACCGGCCTGTCGGCAGCCGGGCGGCGCCGACGATGACAGCCTTCCGATCGGCATCACTCATTTCAACCACTCCTCGCAGCCTTGCGTGCGGCGCGTATCGGCCAGTCCGATGATCTTCCATTCATCGCCCGTACGTGCGACGAGAAAGACGTTTACGCCACAATGGCTCAACTGTCCTTTTAAGTAGAACGCGTACGGAGTGAATACGGTCGCCAGGTTGTCGTCGATGCGGATCTGCGGATTCCCCAGTCGCTCGTCGAAGTCCCCGGGCGACGCGCCGCCGACGGACGTGGCGAAGCCGTCCAGGTCGCCGAACCGGACGACCGGCACCCCGTCCCGCTGGAGACCCGAGCTGGCCATTTTTTCCAGATCCGGATGAAACAGATTTCTCACAGCGTCCGCGTCTGACGCCCGCATTGCATCAAACAGCTGATTGACCAGGTCCATCACCTGTGCCTCCGGATGCGGTGGAGGCTCCTGGGCCACGGACGGCGCGGCCCCCAGAAAGAGCAGCGCCCCGAACATCATCAACCTCCCGATCATGCTTCCTCCTGAAGATCAACGGGTTTCACCAGATCCTCTACGACATCCTTCAATTCCGCTCGTCCCGGTCGGTCGCCCGCCGAGGCCGTGCCCCAGGCAACTGAGGGATCGTGTTCGAATCCAAGCAGCCATCCCTCCGCCACGGCACGCCCGATCCAGTGCCGCTTCGACTCGAGCGTGGTCAGGGGCTCGACGTCGTAGCCCATGATCCACGGCAGGGGCAGATGCGCGACCGTCGGGACGAGATCGGCCAGATAGAGCAACCGCTGGTCGCCGACCGTGACGAGAACGGACTGGTGGAACGGCGTGTGCCCGGGAGTGCGAACCACCTCAACGCCCGGCACGATGGTCTCGCGTTCGCTCTCCAGCCACCTGATATGTCCATCCGACTCAAGGGGCATGAAGTTGTCGGCGACATAGCTGGCCTGGACCCGCTCGTTGTCGAGCCGGGCGTATTCCCATTCGCCCCTCTGAATCGCGTAAACGGCGTTCGGGAACGCCGGTTCGATCCGGCCGTCGGGCCGCCGGACGGTGTTTCCCCCGGCGTGGTCGAAGTGCAGGTGCGTGTTCACCACGATGTCGATCTGTCGCGGTTCGACTCCGAGCTCCCGCAGCGAATTTTCGAGCAGGGTCGGTTCACCCGGGTTGGATACGCCGTAGATGTCGCGAAACCGGTCGTCATCCTTGTTGCCGAGGCCGGTATCGACGAGCACCGTGGCGGACGACGTCTCGATCAGCAGACACCGCATCGCGAGCTGGATCCGGTTCCGTTCGTCGGCGTGCGTGCGGCGGCTCCAAAGGGTCCTGGGGACGACTCCGAACATCGCTCCGCCATCGAGCCACAGCGAACCCGCCATGACCGTCTGAACCCGAATATCACCCGACTCGATCCGAGGCATCCCCACCATTCCCCTGTCTAGCGCTGTCCCGAGGCAAGTGGCAGCCGAGCGCCGTCCAGCGGGCGCCCGGCCAGCCAGGATTCGAGATCAGCCCAGGTGTCGATACCGCTACGGCTGGCTTCCTCGAGCATCCGGGCTAGAATCGTGGCCGTCGCTCGAGCATCACCGCCGGCGCGATGCCGGCCATCGATCTCGACTCCGTAATAGCGGGCCAGAGAGTCCAGGCCCCTCCTTCGCAGGCCGGGCACGGCTCTTCGTGCCAGCTTCACCGTGCACAGGCGGTCGCCCGTCGGCACCTCCGAACTCGACATTCGGAGCTCCTCCGACACGAAGCGCCAGTCGAAACTGACGTTGTGGGCTACGAACACCCGCCCCGACAGCTCTTCTCGCACCCGGTCCGCGATCTCTCCAAACCGTGGCGCCGGCTCGACCAGTTCGTCATCGATTCCGGTCAGGCC
>JAENXO010000589.1 GCA_016649455.1 Gemmatimonadota bacterium
GCGAAGCGGGCTCGACTGCCAGATTCTTCGTCCTTGACCTGCTCCAGGGCTGCGCCAACCGCAGGCGCAGCCGATGGCGCGGCAACGTCCGCCAGGTCCGCATCCAGTCGCTCACTCACCTCCAGCTTCCGGGCCTCGGCTCCCCTCCCCGCCGTCGGCTCCTCGGCCTCCACAACCGCTTTCGCCTCGCTCTTCTGTCTTGCGGGGTTCTCGGATGGTAGAGGCTCCCGGGCGACCGAGGAATTCTCACGCAGACCCTCAGTCTCGTCCGTCGGCGCCTGGACCGATTCACGATCGAAGTCCAGTCCGGCCGGGAGATCCCGCCCGCTCTGCAGCGCGAGCTCCCTGCCGAGCCAGCCGGCTCCGACCACGACAGCAATGCTCGCCGCCCAGGCCAGTCCGACTCGCGAGATGCGGCGACCGGTTCGCCGCCGAGCGGAGTCGGACACCACATGCACCGGCTGGGGACCGGGTGCGCCTTCCGCGTCCAGTCTGCCCGATCGAGCTTGTGCCACGAGGTCGGCGAACGGTGGGGCTTCAGGCAGCGCGCGATCCGCAGAAGCAAGCACCGATCGGGCACTCTCCCGAACTGCACTCGCCTGTTCAAGACGCGACCGGCACTCGTCGCACGTCGCCAGATGATGGGCCACGGCTGCGCCCTCGGGACCGGTCAGCGGACCGAGAGCCCCGTCCAACCACGCATGCAGCTGACCTTCATCGATGTGCGACACCGCTCTCCTCGTCTCCCGCCGCTGCCTCGTAGGCCGCGGCCAGCTTCCGTCTGGCCCGTGACAGTGTCGTCCCGACCGCGCCGGAAGACAGTCCTGTCGCCGTGGCGATCTCTGCGTAGCTCAAACCGGCATCGCAAAGCAGCAACGCTTCCCGGTCCCGCTCGCTCAGGGACTCGAGTGCCTGACGGACCTTCACCCGTCGTTCGCTCACCTCCAGTTCCTCGTCGGGTCCCACAACGAGGTCCGAGTCCTCCGCGTCGACCCGGATCAACTTGAGTTTCTGACGTCGCCGAATGGCCATCCGCGCCTCATCTCTTGCGAGATTTCCGGCAACTGTAAACAGCCACGCACGAGGATCGTCCGGCATCGGGTCCGCCTGGAGCGCCCTGACGAACGTCTCCTGCGCCAGGTCACGCGCGCGCTCCGGGTCCCACACCTTTCGATCGAGGAATCGCACGAGGTCATCCCACACCTGCCCGTAGATCGTCGCCCAGGGCTCGCTCAAGGCGTCCCCTTCAGCTCCGATGACGTCCGACAGGGAAATTCCTGCACACGGGACATCAGGCGAGCCATGGACGCAGCTGCCGGATCGCATCGGCTCTGTGGCTGCGCGCCGCCTTCACCGCCGGCGGCAGTTCCCCGAACGTGGAATCGCCGCCGGTCACCACGAATAGCGGGTCGTACCCGAATCCGTTCTGCCCGCGCGGACCGACGGCGATTCGCCCGTGCACAGTTCCGTTCACCAGCAGGCTGCGTCGCTCGTCCACCAGCGCGAGGGCACATCGATAATGCGCCCCGCGTCGCGCGTCCGGAACACCGCCCAGCTGGTCCAGGAGCCACCTGTTGTTCGCCTCGTCTTCGTCGAGATCGCTCCTGAATTCCGGTGGAGCAAACCGGCGAGAGTGAATCCCCGGCGCTCCATCCAGCGCATCGACGCATAGACCCGAATCGTCGGCGATCGTCGGAAGGCCGGACCGACTTCGATAGTACCGCGCCTTGGCCAGCGCATTACCCTCGAACGAATCGAAGACCTCGAGGGAATCTTCTGCCGCGTGCCTGGGAATGCCGGCGTCTGTGAGGGACAGGACCTGGATTTCCAGCCCCCCCAGAA
>JAENXO010000220.1 GCA_016649455.1 Gemmatimonadota bacterium
AACGGGATTCCAACCAGGTACTCCACGTCGTGGCCCCGGGTCGGCCCCGCCGGGCGGTCGGCTCCCCGCTTTCCGAAGTCGAAGATCGAGCTGAAGATATCTCCCAGCCCACCCACGTCCTCGAAGCGGAACGACCGGCCGTCTGCCCCTCCCGGCTGACCGGGCGGGCGGTCGGCGCCGGGGCGATAGCCCCCTCCGCCGAACCCTCCCAGGCCTCCGAATCGCCTGACCTGATCGTATTTCCGCCGCCTGTCCGGATTCGACAGAACGTCGTACGCCCCGGCAATTTCCTTGAACTTCTCCGCTGCAGCCGGATTGTCCGGGTTCGCGTCCGGGTGGTACCTCTTCGCCAGCTTCCGGTATGATTTCTTGATCTCCTCCGGCTTGGCGTCGGAGGTCACGCCCAGTATGGCGTAGTAGTCCTTGGGTCGCGTCGTCATCAAGGTGCGAGGTCGCCGTCGGGCGAAGCCTGTTCCTGTTCTTCGCCGTCCTCGTCCGATTCAGCCGCCGAGTCCGAGGGGCCGTCCCAGTTCCGAACTTCCACCTGAGCCGGACGGACGAGCAGATCTCCGAGCTTGTACCCTTCCAGAAACACGCGGGAGATCGTCTGGTCTTCCCCGGCGTCCAGTGCTTCTGTCGTCATCAGGGCCTGGTGCCATTCGGGATCGAACACCGCGTCCTCAGCCTCGACCCGCTGCACCCCGTGTCCTTCGAGCGCCTTGGAGAGATTCCGGAGAATGAGATCGAGGCCCTGGTCCAAGGCCTCGACACTCGTGGACTCGTTCGGGATGTCGCGCCAGCGCGCGAGATCGTCGAGGGTCGGAAGCACTGAGCGAGCCATGTCTGCCTGGGCCAGCGCCCGCAGTTGCAGCTGTTCCTGCCTGGTGCGGCGGCGGAAGTTGTCGAACTCCGCAGCGAGCCGAAGATGGCGGTCCTTCAGCTCCGCGATTTCGATCCGGGCCTCTTCGAGCTCGGCCAGCAGCACCTCCGCTTCAGGCAGAGCTTCGAGAGCTCCACTCTCCGCACCAGTCCCGGCTTCTTCATGCCGTCCCTCGGCTTCCGTAGCCATGGACTCCGATGCCTGACCCGGGTCCGGGGCCGATAGATCTTTGGGGCTCCTGCGGATCACCATATCCTCCAGAGTTCGGTCATCAGCTTCATGTCTCATCGATCAATCGCCGCTCGAGCCACACGCTCAAGTCCGCCAGGCCCTCCTCGGCCAACGGATCAAAATACAGCGCATGGTACGCATCCTCGTACTCGATCACCTCCGGGCGGACAGCGAGGCGGGCCCCGAAGTCCCGTGAGGCGGAATTGCTCACGACCGTATCGCTTCCAGCGAGCTGCAACAACACCGGGACTCGCAACCGATGCGCGTCGGCAAGCAGCCGGGTCGAGGCGCGTTGCATCTCGCCCCACAATCGGGCGCTGATCCGCCGGTGGACAAGCGGATCATTCGCGTACGCCCGCTGATCCGGCTCCCTGCGGAACAACTCCTCGACCCTCAGGCCGTTGTCCATCGTCAGGGCCGGGACGAGTCGATCCGTCGCCGCGCCGAGCGACCGCTTCCAGCCGGGAATCTGCATCTCCGTTTCGACGAACGGGGCCACGAAGACCACTCCACGCAGTCCGTCCGGGGCGAACGCCTCGGCATAGCGCCCGACGACGAGCCCCCCCAGCGAGTGCCCGACCAGGAAAGTAGCTCGGCCGGTCGCCTCTCTCCCGGCCCTGCGTCTCAATCGATCGAGATCGCGCAGAAAGCAGGTGAAGTCGGTCACGTGACCGCGCCGTCCCTGCGATCTCCCGTGTCCCCTGAGATCAATCGCGTACAGGTCGAGGCCGAGCGCTCCTACGACGTCGGCGAGTCTCTGGTATCGGCCGCCGTGCTCTCCCAGGCCGTGAACGAACAACACGCTTCCGACCGGCTCCAGAGCCTCCCACGCCCGATAGAACACCCGGACGCCGCCCGTTCCCTCGAGAAAACCGACCGCAGGTTCAGTCATCGGGCTCACCGACGGTTCGAGACAGCAGGTCGAGCGCAGCCCGTACCGAGGACGATCGAATCTCTTCCCGACCGCCGGGGAACAGGTACCGCTCGCACTGCGCTGACTGTTGTCCCGGCCCGGAAACTCCGATCCACACGGTGCCGACGGGCCTGTCCGCGTTGCCACCGCCCGGACCTGCGATTCCGGTGATCGCGATCCCCCAGTCGGCGCCAGTTGCGTTCCTCACGCCGATGGCCATCTCTGCCGCCGTATCGTGGGACACCGCCCCCCGTGTCTCGAGCTCGGCCGGAGATACCCCCAACAGCCCGATCTTCACTGAATTCGCGTAGGCGATCACTCCCCCGACAAACACGTCCGACGAGCCGGGGACAGTGGTAATGGACGCCCCGAGACCACCGCCCGTGCAGCTCTCGGCCACGGCCAGGGTCTGACTCCGTCGGCCGAGGGTATCGAGGATTCCGCGGACACGCTCGTCGTTGCGCAGATCGGGGTCGGTCAAGCGGCGGACTCCCTCGAGATCGTCCTGAATGCGCCGACGTAAACGACAAGAGAAGCGACGGTGAGCACCAGGGCCACGATGAGTGAAATCGTCGTGAACCAGCCGTTCAGGCCTTCCCAGAATTTCGCGAAACCGCCGCTCCAGCCGTGCTCGATCTCAGCCGTCCGGAAGGCGAGCCACGCGATCATCGATCCGCTGAACACACTCTGGGCGAGAGCCTTGTACTTCCCGATCGGCATCGCGGGAACGACAGTTCCCTGCCGGGCGGTACGGGTACGCAGAATCGTGATGAAGATCTCTCTTCCGAAGAACACGATGAGCGTCCACAGCGGGATCCCACCGAATATCGGCAACCCGCCGAGTTCCGGCTGGTTGTTGGTCAGGATCCAGAACGGAACGAGTGTGGCGACGAGCAGGAGCTTGTCGGCGATCGGATCGACGAGCTTGCCGAAGTCCGTGATCTCCCCCCGCCGACGCGCGAGCGCACCGTCTACCAGATCAGACAGCGCCGCCACGAGGAAGACGATCCCGGCTACGAGACGCGCGGACGCGCGCGGCTGCAGTAGCAGCGCGGCCACGAGCGGGGCGAGGATGACCCGCAAGGTCGTAATCGCGTTCGGTAGATTCACCTGTCGAGACAAAGTCGCCTCTTCACGCGAGCGCCCTGACGACTTGCTCGGATACCGCCGTCACAGGTTCGATGATTCCCTGCGGGCGGGTGGCCACCGCCGCGTACGCAGGTGCCCCGTTCGGATTCACGGCTCGATCGAGCTCATCCTCCGACACCGCATCGGGCAGGTCACGCTTGTTGTACTGGAATACGATCGGCACGGAGTCCGCCAGACCGAGGAACGCGAGGTCGGCCTGTAACGCCGCGAACGCCTCTCGATTCGCCTCCATGCGCTCAGGAGAGGAGTCTGCGACGAAGATCACTCCGTCCGCTCCACGAAGCACCGTCCGGCGTACTTCAGTTCGTCCCGGATCACCGGGAGCAGACAGGAGCTGAAGCCGGATGCTGCGTCCATCCAACATGCCCAGTTCGATCGTCAGGAGATCGAAGAACAGAGTGGTGCCGTCCGGCTCCGTCGGGCCAAGGACCGGCCCATGCGTGTCCGGGGCGAGCCGTTCATGAAGCGCCCTGATCGTCGTGGACTTGCCGCTGCCGGCAGGGCCGACATAGACGACCTTGCAGTCGATTTCTCGCATCGACCTTCGCGGGTCGGCCATCGACTTCAGGCACCCTCTGCAGCGGCGAGTTCCTGCTCCATTCCTGCCAGTACCGCCGAGGCCCGCTTGCGCAGGAGCGGCTTGTCCTCCCAGGCGAGGTAGTCCCGGAGCAGAAGCACATTGTCAACGCCTGGATGGTTCCGCAGGAAGCCGAGTGCCGCCAGCCGCCGGAGTGGCTGCGAGCTGAACAGATCTCGCTGGTGCCGAGCCATCTGGTCGTGAGCGAGCAGCACCCCGAGACCTCCGACCAGGGCGACTCCCGCGAGCACCGCGGCCCCGATCTTCACGGCCTTCCACGCGATGTCGTCAGACTCTTCTCTCACAACAATGATCTTGTCAGCCATTTACATCTCCCGGCGTCCCGAGAACGCCTCGGCGATCGTCACACCATCCGCGTATTCCAGATCACCCCCTACCGGCAGACCTCGTGCCAGCCGGGTGACCCGCAGTCCGTCGTGCTCCGCTACGAGCCGGAACAGGTACGCGGCGGTCGCTTCACCTTCGACGCTCGGGTTCGTGGCAATGATGAGCTCCCCGACACCGTCCTGAAGACGTCGCATCAGGGACGCGATGTTCAACTCGTCCGGTCCGATACCATCCAGCGGCGACAGGTGCCCGCCCAAAACGTGGTAGCGGCCCCTGAACTGCCCGGACCCTTCGATCGCGGGAATGTCCGAAGCCTCTTCGACGACACAGATCGAGCCCACTTCTCGACGCGGGTTCCGGCATAATTCACACGGATCCTCTGTGCTCAGATTCCCGCACTCCGTGCACGGAACTACCTCGGCCATCACCCGCGAGACCGCCTCCGCGAGGCGCAGACCGTCCTCCGGAGAGCCCTTGAGCAGAAAATAGGTCAGGCGTTGCGCCGTCTTGCGGCCAATTCCGGGCAGACGGGAGAATTCCCGAACCAGGGCCTCGATCGCCGACACGCGGGTGCCCGATCCCTCAGCGCAGGAGCGAGCCCAGGTCGGGCATCGGCATGCCGCCCGTAGCCTGTCTCATTTCGGTCTCCATGCGCTCGTAGGACCTGCGTTGAGCTTCCGACACGGCTGCGACCACGAGGTCTTCGAGCATTTCGACGTCGGTCGGATCCACTGCCGAGGGATCGATTCGGATGGACCGTATCGTCCCCTTCCCATCTACCGTCACGTCAACGAGGCCTCCACCGCTGGAGACAGTCACGGTCTCCTGTTCCAGTTTCTGCTGGATTTCAGCGAGCCGGGACTGCATCTGCTGGCCGAGCTGAAAAAGCTGCTGAAGCTGATTCTCTTTATCCACGACGCGGTCACTCCTTGATCTTAAGGTCGAGTGTTTGTACCGCTTCCCGCAGCCGTGGGTCCGTTTCCATCATCTGCTCGAGCTTCTGGTCACGTGCGCCCTCGGCGGTGAGTCGACGACGCGGACCTGCGTCGTCGATCACGAACTCCAGCCTGTCCGGCGCCACTCCGATCCGCCCCCCGAGTTCAGTCCGGAATCCGGA
>JAENXO010000055.1 GCA_016649455.1 Gemmatimonadota bacterium
CCCCCGTGGGATCCGACACGTCACCGAGATGCCGGGGTATCACGTGGACGTGGGCGTGCGGGATCGTCTGCCCCGCCGCGAGGCCGTCGTTGACCCCGATCGTGAAGCCGTCCGGCGAGTGCCGCTCCATAAGCAGGTCCCGGACTTCCGCGACCAGGTCCCACACCTCGGCGTGCTCTTCCGGAGAGAGATCCCACAGGCTGGCGATGTGAACGCGGGGGAGCACGAGGCAGTGTCCGTCCGTCGCCGGATAGTAGTCCGGCACGGCCACGACCCGGTCCGTCTCGAGCCAGATGCGTTCCTCCGGCAGGGTGCAGAACGGGCACTCGGCGTCCATCGGTCCTCCTCGCGAAGGTGGCGATCCTTAACATACCTTTCCGGTGCTTTCGGGGCACCGGGCTGGAAACACTGAGGGGAATCAGATCGCGACACGGACGATGATCAGCAACGAGCGGGCCCGCTGGGGACCGCTGGCAGCGGCGCTCCTCGCATACCACGAGGGTCAGCTCGACGCGAAGCTCCTCGTGCGGACCGATCTCAAGACGCTCGAGGAATGGCCGGTGAGTCTGTTCTTTCGTGATTCCGACGAGTTTCCGCCGCTCGAGCGCGAGGCGCTCGAACTGTGCGGACCACGCGTGATCGACGTGGGTGCCGGCGCCGGACCGCACACCCTGGCGCTCCTCGAGCGGGGTCACGACGTGCTGGCGGTCGAGTCGCTGCCGGAGATCGCCTCCCTGCTCCAGGCGCGAGGCTTCCCCCGCGTCACGGTGTGCTCGCTGGACGAACTTCCGGCCGGCCAGGCCGACACGGTGCTGATGCTGATGAATGGCCTCGGTCTCGCGGGTACGCTGGATGGACTCGTGCCGCTGCTGGAGTCCGCGCGACGTCTGCTGGCGCCGGGCGGCCGGATCGTCGCCGACTCCACCGATCCCAGACAATGGCTCGAGCCCGAAGACGCTCAGGATGATCTGCTGCTGCAGGACGGGCGATTCGGCGGCGAAGTGCAATTCCAGCTGGAGTATGACGGAATGCGTGGTGAACCGTTTCCTTTCCTGTACATCGGCCCCGAAATGCTGCGCGATCGCGGTCTCCGGGCAGGACTGGTGCTGGATGAGGTGCGGCAGTTCGCCGACGGCACATATCTGGCGATCCTGGCCCCGGAGGACGACTTCGCCGTGGGTGAACCGGAGGACGGATGAACGACCGACAGGACAACGGCATCGAGAAGGCCGAGGACACGCTGGTGGACAACGGGACGGAGGCGATCCGCATCCGGACCCCGGCCCTGTCCTCGGAGGATGCCAGGCTGACTTACAAGGTGATCGAATCGTCGCTGCGCGAGCTGTGGGAGGTCGTGGACAACCTTTCGGCGGTGCTCCCGCCGCGTCCGACCTACTACCGGGTCACGATGTTCGGCTCGTCGCGCATCCGTCCCGGCGACCAGCTGTACGAGGACGTGAAGCGGCTGTCGGCGGAGCTCGCGGCGATGGGCTGCGACATCGTCACCGGCGGCGGGCCGGGCCTGATGCAGGCCGCCAACGAGGGCGAGCACGAGGGCGACGTCTTGAAGCGAACCTACTCGATCGGCCTCAACGTCGAACTGCCGCACGAGCAGGAGTCGAATCCGTACGTCGAGAAGCTGTACCACCACGGGACCTTCTTCTCGCGGCTGCACCACTTCGTCCAGCTTTCCAGCGCGTTCGTCGTCATGGGCGGCGGGATCGGCACCACGCTCGAGGCGATGCTGGTATGGCAGTTGATCCAGGTCGATCACCTGCGAAATCGTCCGCTCGTATTCGTCGGGGAGCAGTGGAAAGCACTGGTCGAGTGGGGCCACGCTTACTGGCTGTCGAGTGATCCGCGCCTGGCGGACCCGCAGGACCTCGCGATTCCGATCTGCGTGGACACGGTGGACGAAGCCGTCCACGTGATCCGCAAGAACCTGGAAGACTGGGCGAGCGAGTCCGTCTAGAGTTCTATCGCCATCTAGAGCTCGAACGCCTGCCCCCGTTCGGGAACCAGTACCTCCGCCGTCCCCCGCTCCCGGAGCGCGGTCGCCAGCGACTCCGCCGACTCCGGCTCGCCGTGCACCAGGAAGTACTTCTGGATGTTGCCCGTCTCCCGTGCCGACTCCGCCCACGCGATGAGTTCGTTCCGGTCCGCGTGGGCGCTGTAGCTGTCGGCCCGTTCGACCCGCGCATTGACCTCGACCATCGTGCCGAGGATGGGGACGGGGCTGCGGCCCTCGAGGATCTTTCGCCCGAGGGTGTTCGCCGCCTGGAAGCCGACGAACAGGACCGCGGTCGAAGGCTTGTCGAGATTGTTCGACAGGTGATGGAGAACGCGGCCGCCCTCGCACATGCCGGACGCGCTGATGATGATCATCGGCCCGGGCTTCGCGTTCAGTGACTTGGATTCCTCGACGCTCTGCACGTAGCGCAGCCGCCGGAATCCGAGCGCGTCTCCATCCCGGTCGTTGCGGGTCGTCTCGATCATCTCCTTGTCCCAGCACTCGGGGTGGCGTCCGAACACCTCGGTCACGTTGACGGCCAGCGGGCTGTCCACGTATACGTCGATCGGCGGAAGGGCCCCTTCCTCCCACAGCTGGTTCAACCGGTACACGACCTCCTGGGTGCGGCCAAGGGCGAACGACGGAATCAGCAGCACACCGCCCTTTTCCGCGGTCGATGACGCGCACTCGCGCAGATACCCTTTTGCGGCGCTGGCCGGCTCGTGCAGCCTATCCCCGTAGGTGCTTTCCATCACGACGAAGTCGGCGCCGTGCGGGACTTCGGGGTCCTTGAGGATCGGGAGCCCTTTGCGGCCGATATCACCGCTGAATGCGATCCGTCGGGTCCGCCCGGCTTCCGTGACCTCGAGGATCACGCTCGCCGAGCCGAGGATGTGCCCCGCGTCCAGGAACAGGGCGCGCACACCCTCGACCGGCGTGAACCAGGAGTGATAGTCGATCGCCCGGAACCGGGAGAGCGCCTTCCGAACGTCGCCGATCTGGTACAGCGGCTCGAACGGACGCTTCCCTTCCTTCTTCCGGCGCCGGTTCACATAACGGACGTCCGACTTCTGGATGTGGGCCGAGTCGACCAGCATGTAGTTACAGAGATCCTCGGTGGCCGAGGTGGTGAAGATCCTCCCCCGGAAGCCGCCGCGCGCGAGGGTCGGGAGATTCCCGCTGTGATCTATGTGTGCATGGGTGAGGATCACGGCATCGATCGTAGAAGCGTCGAACGGCAGATTCCGGTTCCGCTCGAAGGCATGCTTCCGCCGGCCCTGTGCGAGTCCGCAGTCGATGAGCAGGCTCTTCCGCCCGACGCGCAGCAGGTGCATCGACCCGGTGACCTCGCGTGCCGCACCCCAGAATTCGAGCTGCATGACCTCTCCCCATCCGGTTCCTCACCGGGTCCGGACGACCCGGCCTGATGGATGCTCGGGTACCGGCACCCGACCGCGCAACCGTGACCGGTGGACAGCCCGGATTGCCGGGAATGATCGCCGCACGCTAACCTGACGTCGGATCGACGAAACACGACCACGAGGCGCGGAGAGCCGGCATGAACGTGAACGAATTCATCCGTCATCATTTCCGCCATTTCAACGCGGCATCTGTCAAAGATGCAGCCGAGGCATACCGGGTCCATGTCGATGCGGGCGGGAAGATGATGGTCACGCTGGCCGGCGCGATGAGCACCGCCGAGCTCGGCCTGTCGCTGGCCGAGATGATCAGGCGCGACCTCGTGCACGCGATTACCTGCACCGGGGCGAACCTCGAGGAGGACCTGTTCAACCTCGTGGCGCACGATCACTACGTTCGAATTCCGAACTGGCGGAATCTCACGCCGCAGCAGGAGAAGGACCTCGAGAGCCGCGGGCTGAACCGGGTGACCGACACCTGCATCCCCGAGGAGAAGGCGTTTCGCGCGCTCGAAAAGCACATTTTACAGGTGTGGAAGCAGGCCGACGCCGCCGGCGAACGCCGTCTGCCGCACGAGTACTTCTATGAGCTGATCAGGAGCGGGGTGCTGGAGGGCGCCTACCAGATCGATCCCGAGGACTCGTGGCTCGTCGCGGCGGCGCGCCGGGACCTGCCGCTGTTCGTGCCCGGCTGGGAAGATTCGACGATGGGCAACATCCTCGCGGCCAACGTGATCCGTGGGGACCTGTCACGAACCAGTATCGTGCGCAGCGGGGTGGACTACATGCTGGCGTTGGCCGACTGGTACCTCGAGACGACGATGGGCGAGAGTGCGAGTGAGGCGATCGCGGCCAGCGGCGCCGGGGAGCGCTCCGGCGAGCACGGCGCTACGGTGTCGGCCGAAGAGGCCGCGAATACCGTCGGGTTCTTCCAGATCGGGGGCGGGATCGCCGGGGACTTTCCGATTTGCGTCGTGCCGATGATTCACCAGGACCTGGAGCTCCCCTGCCCCTATTGGGGCTACTTCTGCCAGATCAGCGACTCGACGACCAGCTATGGCTCTTATTCCGGCGCGGTCCCGACCGAGAAGATCACCTGGGGCAAGCTCGACATCACGACTCCGATGTTCGTGATCGAGTCGGACGCGACGATCATAGCGCCGCTGATCTTCGCGTACCTGCTCGACTGGTAACAGAGTCGCGCGTCAGCCCACCCCCAGCTCGAAGCCGAACAGGATGCGGAAGCGGCTGTAGACGTACTTCGGATCCAGCTCTCCTTCCGCACCCGGGAGCAGATCCGCGAGTTCGGGCGCGGCCTTGCTGCCCCAGCCGTACCCCACGCCGACCGTCAGCCGGGCGGTCTTGACCCGGAAGTCGGCCCCGAGAAATGCCGAATACAGGTCCAGCGTGTTGAGCGACAGGTCCGCGCGCTCGACCTCGTCCGTGAATCCCGACGCGTCGGTGGCGAACGAGGCGTAGCCGGAGAACGTCTCCTTGAACGCGTATTCCAGGCCGAGGCCCCAGTTGAACACATCGTCCATCGACTGCACGACGTCGAAGGTGATGGGCTGGGGCGGCTCCTGCTGGATGAATTCCTCGCCCTGCATCACGACGTACGGATCGATCTTGTCGAACCACTCACCGCTCGCGTTGATCCGGGCCTTGCCGATCTGCCAGCCGAAACCCAGGCCGACGGACAGCGGCGACTTGTATGTCGCCGAGAGATCGGGCTGGATCGTGGCCAGCAGCACCGTCGTGTCGGAGGTGAACACCGCCTCGTTGATGCCGAATTCACCCGAGCCCGTGATGTGGAGGCTGGGCGTCGTGACGGTGAGACCGGCACTGAACGACTCCGATGCGAAGTAGCCGCCGATCTTGGCCAGTGTCCGGAAGGAGGAGAAGTTTCCGCCGCGCAGGTTGATGTCGACGAACGGTGACCCATCCGGGGCGATCGCCTCCACGATCCCCTCTCGTCGCCGGCGCTGCGTACGGTGCGCGACGTATCCGGTGACACCGAGTCCGAAGCTCGACGAGAACGGGTGCGCATACGACAGGCCGACCCAGGTCTCGTTGAACGCCCCGTCGACGCGACCCACCCCGACCAGTTCGTCGAGATCGAGCTCTGGCGGAATCTCGGCCCCCGACCGGACGATCTCGGTACTGATATCAGACGATGAGCGCGCGCGGGTGAGCACCGAGTAGGCGAGAACGTCCTGGCCGAACAGCGACCGCGTAATCGTGCCCGCGACCAGGGACGGCCGGACGCCGGACTTGGTCGTTCCGAGATCGACTCCCTGACCGGCTCCATCCTCGATCGTGATGGACTCGTATTCGTAGACATCCGCGCTGATGGCGAACGCCAGGTCGTCAGCGACTCCGAGCGCTCCGGGGTTGTAGTACGTGCCGCTGATGTCATCGACGCTACCGATCACGACTCCACTGAGCAGCGACGCTCGTGGACCGTACTGCTGCGACCAGTATTGGGAATCCTGCGCAGTCGCCACGCTCGCAGAGGCGAGGAGGCCCGCGACCGCGATCAGCGTGAGCGCGGCTTTCGAAACCCCCCGAGGCTGAGGGGTCCGACACGTGTTTCGCTCCTTCACGCCTACCTCCCGTGTCTGGCCAGCAATGCTGTCTCATTGGCCCTGAGGCCCGCCCCTCATGTCGCCGGCAATTCAGAAGCTCTTCGGGAGCTGGAAGTTCATTCCGGCCAACAGCTGGAATTTAGGCTGTCCGGTACCTTCGTGCAGGATCGTGATCTGCGGCTCGATGAAGATGTTGTAGACGAGGTTGCCCGCCTTGATAACCTGTCCGATTCCCCAGCCGATCGGAACGGCATAGTCCCCCGACTTGAGGTCGAAGGTCCAGACACCGGTCGTGCGGAGGTAGGTGCCGCCGCCGAGCTGCAGAGTCGCGAACGGCTGCGCCGCGAGGATACTGGTGCTCTCACGGTCCGAGTCGCCCGCGATCGACGCCTGCCAGGTGAGCAGCCCGCCGAACTGGACTGTCGGAGTCGCCTTGAAGGCCACGGCCGCCGCTCCGAGCTGCCACTTCCCCTGCCCCAGCGCGTCGTCCGAGGCGGTGGGAGCTACCACGAGCGGACCCACGCCGATGCTGGTCGTGGGATTCGCGATGAACAGATAGGCCGTGAAGATGTTGAAGTCTCCCAGACCCGACTGCGAGTCCAGGCCGCCGGTGGGCCGCGTCGCAAGGGGAAGTGACGCGCGTGTCAGGGTGCGCCCGATCGGCACCGCCCCCCGAATCCAGAAAGTATTGGTGGTCTCATCCGGGACCCCGTACAGAGAAGTCGCGTAGTAGTTCTGGAGGTTGAAGGCGTATGCCCCCGCCAGCGGATTGTTGGCCTGGGCCATCTCCTCCTCCGACTGGGCCAGGGCCGTCGACACCAGCCCGATGCCGAGCACGCAGGTCACGAACAGGATCTTCCTCACTTCATGCCTCCCCATCTGTATTGTAGTGCCAGCGCGAACGTGTCGAAATCGCCGCCGTAGCGGGTCGAGATCCCCGCATAGTAGCCGCCCTTCAGGGACCAGGGCCGGTACAACGGAACCGCGAGCGTGAGGCCGAACCGGTTGTTGGTCTGTGCGTTGTCCTGCTCCACCCCGTTCACCGTCGTCGCGCCCCCGAAATGCTGGCCGAACGAGACGGCCCCCCAGAAGCCCGGTCCGAACGAGTACTCGGCGTGAAGCTGGAAGCCGAGCAGCGGGTCCTGGGAGACGGTGTTTCCACCGAAGGCCTCGTTGTTGGTGGTGCTGAACCAGGCGCGAAGGTGCGCCTCCAGCACCCACCGCCCGAGATACTGGGCCACCCCGACCGATGGGATGAACTGCCAGCGGTGAGTGCTCAGATTGAACAGCTTCGTCTGGTCGTACTGACCGAGCGGCACCCGAACACGGAGTGCCGCTCCGACCATGGTCCGGGGTCGAAACGTGGCAAACTCGGCCGCCCGCATGGCGGGAGCGCCATACAGCCCCACCCCGATGGAGACGATGGGGTCGGCGAGGCCGTTCCGGACAGTGCTTGTGTCCCGATCGTCGATCTCCGCCGTCCAGCGTCCGTTGGCAAACGGCAGAACCGCAGAGATACGGCCCGACTGGCCAAACAGGTTGATGGATCGGGCGAAGGCCACAGTCAGCGACTGGGCCCGGGCCTTCGTGTCCTCGAGCGGCAGCGCATCATCGAGGATCATGTTCCCGGTCGAGTAGACATAGCCGACCACCAGGAAGTTCATTCCGATCGGCGCCGGCGAGAGAAGCCGCGGCTCGAGCGACTGCGCTTGGAGTGGATCGGGGATTGAACAGAAGACCACAAAGGCGGTACCCAGGGCTCCGGCACTCGTGAGCACTCGTATGAATCGCCCGGGCTCACCCAACGGACATTCTCCTGGTTTCACGACTCTTCTACGTCCCGCTCCACAGTCAATTCCTCGGGTCTTGCGACTCGAGTCTGGGTCACTGAAAGAATCGGCAGGTGCAGTTCGTACAGGCTCTCGAGGACTCCGCGAAGTTCGGCCTGATCCATGATCCTCCCCTCCAGGTGAGTGTGAGGGGTCGCCTCTCCGCGGGTGACAGTGCTGATGGCCAGGCCGGCGAGACGATCGCTCCATTCGCTGTCCAGCGCTCCCTGGACAATGATCTTATAGCTGCCGGGCCCACCGAATTCGATGTCGTCGAATTCTTCGCAGGGATTTGACGCGCTCACTATCGTTCTCCATTCGCCAGAGTCGAGGACAGGAGGCGACATGCTCCTGGCGCGAGGAATCTCCTTCTTCCGTAGTGAGGATACCTGCCTATTCCGGCCGCTGAATCCCCGCAAATAAGGGGTATTTCAGGGACAAGGCGTCGGACCGGACACGCCTCCGGATTCAGCACGACCGCGGGCTGACCGAGCCGAACGTGAGGCGGAGGGCGTGAGCGGAGACTACCGGGGGTTGTCGCGGTTCAGGATGCCCAGTTCGGTGGCGCGCTGCACCGCCTGCCGGCGGCCGCCGACCCCAAGCTTCCGGTAGATGCGCTTGAGATGGTGGTTCACTGTGTGTTTCGTGACATACAGCCGGGTCGCGATCTCTTTGTCCTGGAGGCGTTCCCCGAGCAGCTCGAGCACATCCATCTCCCGGGTCGTCAGGTCAGCGCCGGTCTTTCCGATCCGGGAATCGCCGGCCGGCTGCCGGTCGTCCGGCGAGGTCTCCGCCGGTACTGCTGCGGCCACTCGCTCGAACGCCGCCAGGACCCGGCGAACGAAGACCTGCTCCTCACTTTTCAGCCGCAGTCGTCCGAGGAGCCTTCGCATGTCCGCGCCCGGTTCGACGAACGGAAAGATGAACCCGCCCGGTCGCGCCAGAGCGACGGCTTCTTCCAGAACGCGCTGCGCTTCGGCGGCGCGTCCCTGCTGGTCCAGCGCGAGGGACTTGAGCGCGAGAATGGGGATCAACTGGTAGGTGTTGTGGTGCGCCTCGCACTGGTCGGCGAGCCGTGTGAGCTTCTCTTCTGCCTCGCCGAGGCTGCCGGCCGACCCTTCGGCGATCAGCGCACGACACCACGTGACGCTCGGGACTTCTAACCAGAAGACCATCACCTCGTTGGGCGGGTCGATGCCCTTCTGCAGCCAGCCACTCGCGGTTTCCACCCCGTTCTGCATGATGGAGAGTCTGACTTCGCAGGACTTCGCGATGCCAACGTACTCCGGGTCGGCGTGTCGATAGGCAAGATCGTGCAGCAATCCGAGCGTGGAGCGGGCTTCATCAAGGTGTCCCAGCGCCTGCTGGACATAGACCAGGCCGGCCATGCAGTCCGCCGCGGCCCTCGCTTCAAGAACGAACCTCTGGCTGACGGCTCGCTTGAGGGGCCGGACTGCCTCATTCAGTTCGTGCCTATGAAGATGAATCAGACCCTGAAGATATCCGCCCCATGCCAACGCGTGCGCGGATCCACCGATCGCGCTATCAGAAACTAACACCCGATTGTGGATTTCAGCATCCGCGAGGTTCCCGGCGATGAGATCGACGTAGATCAGAGCGCCAACCTGCCGGGTCCTTCGCAGGTAATCCGTCCGGGGGCACGTGTCCAGCAAGTCCTCGATGGCACGCCGGGCCTGCCCGCTTCCCTGGACCATCTGCACGGCGAGCCCGAAGATCATTTCAGCCTCACCTCTGTACATGCTATGGGAGACGGGAATGAGATCCAGAGCCGCCTCGAGGTGTCGCAGACTCGCGGCGCCCTCCCCCGTGAAGAAGGCGAATAACCCTCGGAAGAAAGCGATCTCTCCGATCTCGGATCCGAGATCCGCTGCATCGACCAGTAGAGCTTCGGCCCGATCCAGAATTGGCGGGATCTGGTCGAACGAGAACCGGAAGTAGAAAGCCCACGCTCGTGCCAGCAGCAGCTCGGCTCGATCCTGAACCACTGTATCTGGTATGAAAGAAAGCCATTTCTCGAGGAGATGCCAGTCGTCCGAATTGTGTGGGAGCCGTCTGCTGCGCTCGACGATATCGGCGGCCCAGTCCTCGTCCCGGCCTTCCAGGGCCTGCTCGATGGAATCGGTGATCAGGCCCTCGGCCTCGAACCACTCGCTGGCCCGTCCGTGCACCGCCGCGATCGCCTCGGCGCCCAGCCGCCGCCTCGCCTCCTCGAGCAGCAGATCCCGGAACAGATGGTGATAGCGAAACCAGCCGTTCTCGGGGTCGAGCGGAATTACGAACAGCCCTGCCTCCTCCACCCACTCCACGAAGCCCGCCCCGTCCAGCACGCCGGCCGCGGGA
>JAENXO010000342.1 GCA_016649455.1 Gemmatimonadota bacterium
CGAGGCCCAGGAGTCGTTCCTGCTGGGGCTGGCCCTGCTTCACAGCTTCGAGTATCCGGAGGCGCGCGAGGCGTTTCATGCCGCCCAGGAACTGGATCCGGACTTCGTGATGGCGTACTGGGGAGAGGCGATGGCGTGGAATTACTCCCTGTGGTACGAGCAGAACGCCGAGGCGGCCCGTGAGATCCTCGCCCGCCTGGCCCCCACTCCGGCCGCTCGGGCTGCGCTCGCGCCTACTGATCGCGAGCGAGCCTGGCTCGCGGCCGTCGAAACCCTTTACGGCGAAGGGGACAAGCAGTCGCGGGACGATGCCTACGAGCGGGTGATGGCGCAGATCAGGCTCGATTACCCGGATGATCCGGAAGCCGGCGCGTTCCACGCTCTGGCAATCCTCGGTACCGCGCACGAGGGTCGTGATCACTCGACCTACATGCGGGCAGCAGCGATCGCCGAGGATGTGTTTCGGGACTATCCCGAGCACCCCGGTGCCGCGCACTACATCATTCACTCGTTCGACGACCCCGAGCATGCCCCGCTCGGACTCGCCGCTGCCCGCGCGTACTCCGGCATCGCGCCGGACGCTGATCACGCTCAGCACATGACCACGCACATATTCCTCGCGCTCGGAATGTGGGGTGACGTCGTTCGGGCCAACGAGACGGCAGACGCCGTCGTCGATCGAGACCGGGCGGCGCGCGGCGAAAGGCCGAGTTTCTGTGGTCACTACAATGAGTGGCTTCTGTACGGATACCTGATGGACGAACGCCGGGCGGACGCGATGGCTCTCCTGGACGGATGTCACCAGTCTGCGGTTGCTGGGGGAGGGGGCATGGCGTCTTCATTCTCGGAAATGCGAGCCCGGTACGTCATCGACTCGGAGGACTGGGACGGGTCGGCGCTTTCAATGACGGCCGACTATGGCGACCGTGCCGGTCCACCGCTGCGCGATGCCTGGCTCGAGGGATATGTCGCGGGAGTGAATGGCGCCGCCGAGAGCGCTCGAGAGGCCCTGGTTGAATTTCGCGCCCTTCGGCCCGCCGCTGAGCAGGAGATGCGCGCCGAAGGTCTGACCGACGAAACGTATCAGCGCAGACCCGAGGTCCTCGAGTTGCAGCTGGAGGGGCTGACGCTGATCGCGGAAGGACGCGACGCCGAGGGTCTCGACCGGATCGAGGCCGCTGCAGCTCTCGAAGCGCAGTTGCCGTTCACCTACGGTCCACCGGCGATAGACAAGCCTTCGCATGAGTTACTCGGCGAGCTGCTGCTGAAGGAAGGCCGTGCGGAAGAAGCGGCAGAAGCGTTTGCGATCGCCGTCACACGGACTCCAGGGCGCGTACCGGCGATACGGGGCCTGGAAGCAGCGGCCTCGGCGCTGCAGGCCGGTGTCGCACACGGGTCGCGCTGAGTATCAATCGGCTGGTGTTCATCCGTGACCGCGTGCTGCCCGAGCGGTCTCGCGCGCGGGCCGGCGCGCGAGACACCGGCAGTGCCTGCTACGCCCCTCTGGACACAACTTCCCCGGGGAGCGGAAACCAGCGAAGATGTTCGAAGTCCGCGGTCAGTCCCTCGGCCACCTGACCCTCGCAGTCCCGCTTCCCCGCCGCGGCCTCGGAGAGGATTCGCCGCGCTTCGACGCAGTAGTCAGCGAGCCTGCTCTCGGGCTCGGTGATCCGATGGCGCGGGTAACTCATGCCGTCCCGCGTGAATCTGATCTGGTCCAGGCTCAGCGGAGGGTCGGCCGACCCTCTACCATGACGCCACAGGCCCGTCCGCGGGTTGAACGAGTATTCGTCGAGCAGCGCCCACCCGTGGTCCGCCACCTGGTCCACGGCATCGAGGATGTACTCGAACACGGGCTCGGAGATGAAGTAGTTGAAATTCACCCGGACCCAGCCCGGCTTGATGCCTTCGCAGCCCCGTCCGATCTCCCGCTCGAATTCGTGACTCCGTTCCAGATCGATTCCGAGCAGCCGGTGGCCGTACGGTCCGGCGCACGAGCAGCCGCCTCGTGACTGAATCCCGAACAGGTCGTTGAGCAGCGCGACGACGTAATTGTGATGCAGGTACCGTCCACCTTCGCAGCGAATCACGAACGACACGATGCTCAACCGCTCGTGCTCATGGTCACCCAAGACCTCGATATTCGGATTCTGCGTCCAGCGCTCGATGGCCCGGCGAATGAAGCTCTCCTCGCGAGTCCGGATCACCTCTTCCCCGACCGCGGACTTGAGCAGGAAAACCAGCCCGGCCCTGATCGACTCGACGATCGCCGGGGTTCCACCCTCTTCCCGGACCTCGGGGTCGTCCAGGTAGTGATGCTGGGCCGGATTCACGAAGGAAACCGTTCCACCGCCGACGACGTCCGGTACCGAATTGCGGAACAGCTCCCGGCGCGCGACGAGCACCCCGGGGGTTCCCGGCCCACCGATCATCTTGTGCGGCGACAGGAATATCGCGTCCTTGTAGTCCAGCGCGTCGTCTCCGACATCACCGTGTGGCCCCATCTCGATCTGCACATACGGCGCCGCGGCAGCGAAATCCCAGAACGACAGTGCGCCGTGCCGGTGCAGAAGAACCGAGACGTCTCGCACCGGGGATGTAATCCCTGTCACGTTCGAGGCGGCCGAGAAGCTCCCGATCCGCAGAGGTCGGTCGCCGTACTCGACGAGCCGGGCCTCCAGTTCCTCGAGGTCGATCCCGCCGTGCAGGTCCTCGTGGATCGTCACTACGTCGCAGATCGATTCGCGCCACGGTAGCTCGTTCGAGTGATGCTCGTACGGGCCGATGTACACGACGGGCCGTTCATCAGCGGGAATGTGCTGGGACAGCCCGTAGCGCACATCGAGGTCGTGCGGGATGCGGAGATTCAGCACGCCGATGAGCCGGTCGATCGCCCCCGTGGAGCCGGAGCCGCAGAAGATCACGGCGTGCTCCTCTGATCCGCCAACGGCCCGCCGGATGATCCTCCGTGCGTCCTCGCGGAATCGTGTCGTCTGCCGGCCGGTTCCGGAACTCTCGGTGTGCGTGTTCGCGTAGAGCGGCAGCACGGCTTCCCGAAGAAAGTCCTCGATCACCGACAGCGAACGGCCCGAGGCCGTGTAGTCGCAGTAGATGACCTTCCTGACTCCGAACGGGCCCACAACTGCTTCGGCCTCGCCGATCACCGAGCGGCGCACCATTTCGACGAGTGCTTCGCCGCGCTCCTCCCCGAATACCGGGAGGTCCATTCGAGTCACGTGACCACTGCTCCAGACTCGGGATTCTTATCGATCTCCGGCGTGACCCTGGGCCCCATGAGGACCGCGATCCACCGGGTGTCTTCGTTCCCTTCGAGGAAGATCTTGAAGATCATGGTCAGCGGCACGGAGAGCAGCATGCCGACCGGTCCCAGGACCCAACCCCAGAACAGCAGGGAGAGGAATACGACGAGGGTCGACAGCCCCACGCCCTGACCGAGGACCCGCGGCTCGATCAGGTTGCTGATCGTGGTGTTGATCACCAGGTAGCCGATCGTCGCGATCAGCGCGCCGTCCCAGCCGAGCTGGAGAAACGCCAGGATCAC
>JAENXO010000016.1 GCA_016649455.1 Gemmatimonadota bacterium
CCCGCACCGACTACGAGGGATTCCTCGACGCGGGTGAGGGGCGGATCTCGTTCGACGAGTTCGCCACCCGACATCTCGAGATCGTCGACGGCGCCGCGTACGCCGACGCCTTCCTCACCCTCATGAGGGCCGCCATGACCCTGTGAAAAAATCCCCGCTGCTCAAGTCGGTCAGCGCTACAACCACCGCGCACGGTAGAGGCAAAGTCAGTCGATCGCACCGCCCGGATGTGGGAAGTTCGACCCGGTGACCCTCGCCGCAGTGGTCAGCCGCCGGTTCTGCGGAACTTCAGTCCCAGTATTGAGAGGGTACGCCCTGCGGGGGTGACGACATCGCCGGCATATCTGGGATTTCCGAACGTGAAGGCCCGGCGCGAACCGGCTGGAACGAGGGCTCTGCTGGTCCAGCCGAACGACCCCTTACTGGACTTAGTGGACCAGTCTGGCGCTGGTCGCTGTGGCCGCCGTGGGTTGGAGGATTACGGTCGGACGGGAACCTAGGAAGGAAGATCGCTGAGCGGCCAACTGGTCCTGATCCCTACACGATGTAGTAGCTTACGAATTCGCTTGCTTCGACCTATCGCCACAAGACATCAGTGTCGGCCCGGATGAGTTATTCCGGCGCGAAACCACGGGAGAAAGGACGCGATGAGCGAGAAATACGCCATTCCGATCGCCTCGGATTCCGGATGCCGGTACGGGGTATTTCGGTCGCAGGAGTGAACCGAGTGGATTCCGAAAACGGGGGACGGGCTTCCCGGGATCGACGGGGAGGGACGATGATCGGCCCAGGACACATTGACCCAACTGGTTCTCTCGATTTCGACGGGTCCAGCCAGTGATGACCGGACCGGCCAGAACATGGAAGCTCGCCGGCGTAGCGGTCGTTCCATTGCTGGCGGGCGCGATCATCGTCGGCTGTGGGGGGGACGATGATCAGTCCGCCGGAGGGTCGACGCGGTCGGCTGCCGGAAGCGCCGCCGAACAGACCGCGACCGATAGCCCGGTCGCTTCGATCTCGGGCGCCTTGCATGTCCATGGCCTGGGTGTAAACCCCGCCGGCGGGGAGCTTCTGATTGCCACGCATAACGGACTCTGGAGCGTGCCCCCGGGAGCTAGTGAGGCCGAGTCGGTGGGCGATTCACGCGACGATTTCATGGGCTTTGCCGTTGTCGGCCCCGATCGACTCCTGTCCTCCGGTCATCCTGGGACCGGTTCAGACCAGCCCCCGCTGCTCGGCTTGCTGGGTTCTTCAGACGGAGGTGGCTCGTGGCGGTCGATTTCTCTGTCGGGTCAGGCCGATCTTCATGTGCTTCGTGCGAATGGCAACCGGGTCTATGGTGTTGACTCGTCATCGGGGTCGTTCCTGGTCAGCAACGATGGCGGCAACACCTGGCTTGAACGGTCAGCTCCAGCCCCGGTCATCGACCTGGCGATCGCCCCGGACAATCCCGAGCGGCTGGTGGCTTCAACGCAGAGCGGCCTTTTCCGCTCCAGCGATGGTGGTCGCAAGTGGAGTCGGCTTGCCGCCGACCGAGTCGGGCTGCTCACCTGGCCTGAGAAGGAGCGCCTACTCCTTGTCGATGCCGGCGGAGAAGTGCTGGCATCCGCCGACGGAGGCGGCAAGTTCCGGCCGTCCGGCGCGATCGGAGCCACTCCAGAGGCTCTCGGGTCGGGTGAAGGCAGGATTTTCGTCGCAGTCGGAGGCGGCCGTGTGCTTGCCTCCACGGATGGAGGAAGAAACTGGACGCCCGCAGTAGAGCCGCGGTAGCCGTCCTGGGAGAGGCCGAATACTGATCGGCTCCCACTCAGCTTCAGATCAGATTTGATGCGATCGGACTAGTCCCCGAGGTTGACTTCAACCGGCTCAAGGTCGGACAGATCCTCGACCTCAAAGAAGTTCTTTGGTTCGAAGTTGCCCATTTTGGCGACGATCGAGTTCGGGAAGATCTGAATCTTCGTGTTGTATGCCTGAACGCCGGCGTTGTAGGCGTCGCGTGAGACCTGAATCTGCCTTTCGACTTCGCTCAGGTTGCTCGAAAGCTGCCGAAAGTTTTCGGTTGCGCGGAGTTCCGGGTAGTTCTCCGTTACAGCTCGTAGATCGGCGAGTGCGGCAGTCAGTTGCTGCTCGGACCGCGCGGACTGCCGAGTGCCACGTGCGGTCATCGCGTCGGCGCGCGCCACCGCCACTTTCTCGAAGGCCTCCGTCTCATGGGAGGCATAGCCCTTGACGGTCTCGACCAGATTGGGAACGAGGTCGTGGCGGCGTGTCAGCTGCGCGTCGATGTTGCCCCAAGCCTCCTCACAGTGATTGCGAAGTCCAATGATCGAGTTTCTGATCCTGACCAGGGAGACGATGAAGACAATGATCAGAAGGGCGAGGATTACGAGGACTACGGTCACTTTTGTCTTTCAAAGCGGAATGGCTGTGCCAAGAGCTTCAGCACGATCATATCCCGACCTACTACACAGCGTCGGATTTCGGTGAACTCCATCCCGCGGTAACTCGTCGGTGACAGGGTGCGACGGTTTGTCACCGTTTCGCTCCAACCGAGCGTTGCAGCAGCACGGCCAGTGCGAGCGAGAGGAAGGCGAGCCAGACCAGGGCAATGGCGAGTCCTTGGCCGGCATGGAAACTCGATGAAAATGCTCCATCCAGAAGAACTCTGGTCGGCCCGTATCCCGGGAGCACCGTGGCCCAACCCTGCGGGGCACCGTCGAAGAACATCGGATTCTGGGCCACTCCGATATCCATCATCGGCAGAAAGAACATGAAGTAGACGCCGCCGAGGCGACCGAGAAAGACCCCGGCCAGCGCACCTATCGCTCCGTAGATCAGACCGACGAGGAGATTGCCGACGACGAACGGCGCCCACGATTCGGGGACAAAGTCGATAGTCGTTACGGCCAGGGAGACGCCGAGCACGATCACCGTTGCGGCGCCGAGAACCGCAAGCCTGGGAACGACCACTTCAATGGGGCGGAAACCGGCCACGACCAGGCGGCGGTCTGACTCGAGCGCTGACTGTACGACGAACAGACCTACCAGGCCGGCGAGGAAGCCAACGGTGATCGGGACCATGACCGCCCCGTGAAGATCCCTCATCGTGGTCAATACAGTCTCGCCGCCAGGCAGGGTGATCAGGCGGGGCACAGGTTCGGTTATCGCGAAGCTCCAGCTGATGAACAGAAACGGAACCGTGACCAGCAGGATCAGTAGCAGCGTCCGGCGTCGCTGCTCACGAAAGCCCATGCGGGTCGCGGTAAGGACGCGTCCCGGCACTACGACCTCGGGCGGGCCGCGAGCCAGAATGCAGCGGCGGCAACCGCCAGCGCGGCCAGGGTCGTGAACCCGACGACGATCCAGTCGCCGGCCGGTGAGTTGTTTCCGGCGCCCGCGGCAATAAGGACATCGGCGGCGGTTCTGGTTGGCATCAGTTCTGCGAGCCCGCCGCCGGCGCTCATCCCCGGTCCCGAAAAGGTGTCGATCAAAAAGATGAAGGCGACCGCGAGCGAGCCCTCCAGCGCCCCCGAAACCAAAGAACCGACCAGCGCGCCGATGCCGATATAGATGAGTGCAAAAATTAGGATCGCGACGAACGCATGCGCGGGATGGGCAATGCCGGCACGAAGCCAGAGAGTGAAGAAAGCCACCACGGATACGAGCAGGCCGAGCACGAGCGCGGCCCCGATCCTGGCGGTTGCAGTCTTCGCAGCTCCGAAGCCCGCAAGCGCCAGCCGGCGGTCGGCGTCACGCGACGAGGAGACCTGGAAGAAGCCGAGTGCACCTGCGAGAAAGGCCGCAGCCCATCCAGCCCCCAGAGCGCTGGCCGACCGGCCCGCGACCGAGCCGCCGAGTGCGGAGGCGAACTCGCTCAGGACGGCGGCCGATACGACCACGAACAGAGCCGGGATCGCCACCAAGAGGGCAACCGTCAGCGGATCGCGCAGGTGTTCGCTCAGAAAGTCGACGCCGGTTGCGGCTACCGGTTTCACGTCTCGTCGCTCCGGCCGTCCCGCAACTCGAAGACCCGGTCGAGTCGCTCGCGTTCGGAGAGAAAGTGCGAGACGATCATGATCGCCATCCCTTCGTCGCGGCGCCGCTGACTCAGCTCCCAGAAGCGCAGGTAGGTTTCCCAGTCGAAACCGGAGTAGGGCTCGTCGAGCAGCAGGAGATCGGGCTCGTGCATCAGGGCGAGCGCCAGGTTGAGCTTCTGGCGAGTTCCCCCGGAGAGATCCTCGACGCGATAGTCCCGATAGCGGGCGAACTGCAACTCCTCCAGCAGCGCCTCCGCCGAGCGTGCGCTCGTCTTTTGATCGAGATCGTAGGCGCGGGCGAACAGCTCGAAGTGCTCATCGATCGTCAGCTTCTCCCAAAGCAGCGGAACCTGAGGGCAGTAGCCAAGGCTTCCTGACCGCTCGATCGTCCCGGCGTCGCGATCCAGAAGTCCCACGATGATCTTCATCAGCGTGCTCTTTCCCGAGCCGTTTTCGCCGACCAGGCCGACCAGTTCTCCCTGTTTCACCTCGAGGCTGGCGCCACGGAGGACTTTGGTTTGCCGACGGCGCGGCCAGAGACCGCGACGGAAGCTCTTATCGATGCCCTCGATTCGAAGCGCGGCGCCCGTTCCCGAAACCGGCTCTGAGATCCCCGCCGATCCAAGGCTGGCACCGAGCGGATCGTCGTCCGTCAGTCCCTCTGATTGGCGTGCTTCTTCTGGGGCCACAACCACACTGTCGCATATCACTACACTCTGTAGGATGAGCGGCGAGGGAATGCCTTATGGGTGAGCTCTTAGTCACGGTCGTCGGGCTGGCGATGATCGTCGGGTTGGCCTGGTTTTTCTTCGGACCCCGCGGGGCCGGAAGCGCCCGGCTCCAAGGCGACCGGCAGGAGCTGGAGATTACGGTCAAGGGCGGCTACTCCCCGAACCTGATTCGGGTTCGTGAAGGCGTGCCGGTGAGCCTGATCTTCGATCGCCAGGAGACCGGTGACTGCACCTCGCGCGTAGTCTTCCCGGATTTCGGAGTCAGCCGCTCGCTGGCGCCGTTCGCCCGAACGGCGGTTGAGTTCACCCCGGCAAGGAGTGGCGAGTTCGATTTCGCATGTGGAATGAACATGGTTCACGGCACGCTGCTGGTTGAGCCCCGGGGCGGCTTGGAGGATGGCGCTGGTACAGATGACGGCACGCTATCCGAGCGAACGCAAACGGCAACCGGGGTGGCAGAGGCGGTCGGAGTGGGGCCGACCCTTGAAGTAGTAGATCCGGTGGAAGCCGAACTCCGCTTGAAACCAGGCGGCATCAGCTGTGCTTCGTGCGTGGGGACTATCGAGCAGGCCCTGTTGGAGCTGCCGGGAGTAGATCGGGCTGCGGCCAACATGGGGACCGAGCGGGTGACAGTCGACTACGACCCAGCGCAGCTCGGGGAGGAGCAACTCAGGCGGGCGGTAAACGAAGCCGGCTACGAGCTGCTCGACGATGGCAGAGAGGGGGTCGCGGGGGGCGAAGACGAAGACGTCGAGGCGGAAGCGCGCAAGGCTGAGATCGCCGACCTCAGTCGACGGGTCACTGTCGGCGTGGTCCTCACCACACCGGTGCTATTCGCCGTGATGGCAAGTGAGCTCTTTGGCGCAGGGTGGGTACCGGACATCTTGCTCGATCACTGGGTGCAGCTGGCTCTGATCACTCCAGTGATGTTCTACACCGGGTGGCCGATTCACCGCACGGGATGGTTGAGCCTGCGTCATCGAAGCGCCGACATGAACACCCTGATCACGATTGGAACAACTGCGGCTTTCGGCTACAGCCTGTTCGTGACCCTCTTTCCGGGTCTGCTGCCGAGCGATCTGCGCAACGTCTACTACGAGGCTGCCGGAGTCATCCTCACCCTGATCCTGATTGGAAGGCTACTCGAGGTGCGTGCCAAGGCGGGGACTGGTGAGGCGATTCGCAAGCTGATCGGCCTGCAGGCCAAGACGGCTCGAATCGTTCGAGATTCGGCTGAGCAGGAGGTGCCAATCGAAGAAGTGGAGCTGGGCGATGTAGTCATCGTCCGCCCAGGAGAGAAGGTCCCGGTCGACGGTGAGGTGATCGAAGGACGATCCACACTCGACGAGTCGATGGTCACCGGAGAGTCGTTACCGGTGACCAAGGAGCCTGGCGACACCGTGATCGGGGCAACCATCAATCAGACTGGCGCCTTTCGTTTTCGGGCCATGAGTGTCGGACGCGACACGATGCTGGCCCAGATCGTCCGCCTGGTCGAGCAGGCGCAGGGTTCGAAGGCGCCGATCCAGCGTGTCGCCGACCGGGTTTCGAGCTACTTCGTGCCGGTGGTGATTTTCATCGCGATCGCCACCTTCGTGATCTGGTTCGACTTCGGGCCCTCGCCACCACTCACTTATGCCCTGGTTTCCGCGGTGGCGGTGCTGATCATTGCCTGCCCCTGCGCCTTGGGCCTCGCCACGCCGCTATCGATCATGGTCGGGACCGGCAAAGGGGCCGAGAACGGGACCCTCATCCGCTCGGCCGAAGCCTTGGAAACGGCCCACAAACTGGACACGATCGTGCTGGATAAGACGGGTACGATTACTCGGGGGGAGCCGTCCCTGACAAACCTGTTCGCGGTCAAACCGGGCACGGAGAATGAGCTGCTGCGCCTGGTGGCCGGGGCAGAGCGCTCTTCCGAGCACCCGCTCGCGCGGGCGATCGTCGAAAAGGCCACGATGCGAGGGCTGACGACGCCGAATCCCGAGGAGTTCGATTCCGTCACCGGACGCGGCTTGCGTGCCCTCGTCGATGGGCGGAGGCTCCTGGTCGGAACGCGACGCCTGCTTCGCGAAGCTGCGATCGATTCCGGGCAACTCGAGTCCGAGGCCGAGCGCCTCGAAGCCGAGGGAAAGACCGCGATCTTTATTGCCCTCGACGGTGAGCCGGCCGGAGTCTTCGCAGTCGCTGACACGGTGAAGCCCGACTCACAGGCAGCGATTGCCGAGCTTCAACGACTCGGCCTGGAGGTGGTGATGATCAGCGGCGACAATCAGCTGACGGCCGAGGCGATCGCCCGCCAAGTCGGGATCGACCGCGTTTTGGCTGAGGTCTTACCCGAAGACAAAGCGCTCGAGGTCAGACACCTGCAGGACGAGGGCAAGCTGGTCGCCATGGTGGGCGACGGGATCAACGACGCCCCTGCGCTCGCTCAAGCAGATGTGGGAATCGCAATCGGAACCGGCACCGATGTCGCGATCGAAGCGGCCGATATCACGCTCATCTCGGGCGATCTGCAGGGATTGACGACGGCGCTCGGTCTCAGTCAGGCCACGATGCGAAACATCCGCCAGAATCTGGTATTCGCTTTCGGTTACAACGCGATCGGGATCCCGATTGCGGCCGGTCTCCTGTATCCGTTCTTTGGTGTTCAGCTGAGTCCGATGATCGCCGCCGCGGCAATGGCCGCCAGCTCGCTTTCAGTGGTAGGTAACGCGAATCGGCTTCGCGGTTGGCGGCCGTCGGAAAGCTCTCAAAGCGCACGGACATGAGCGATCCCGGCAGAGGCAGGAGCTGATTCGTCGAATCGCCATGCTCGCGAGAATCGTCGTCCTGCCGCTTTCTGCACACGAAACCCGATCGCCGTCATCTGGCAGGCGAGTCGCGCTGAGACAGCTATCGCGCCAAAGCACCGGTTGCCGTCTTGCAGTCGGTGCGGCAGCTTTCGAACAGCTGCGGTCCGTCAGAGACAGGTCGGACGGGCCAGCGCAACATGAGGAATCGAGAACCCGTTTTCTAACAGCGGAATGACAGTGTTGGTCGCGACCACCGCAACAACCAGCGTCGCGACGGCAAAGGTCGCGCCTAAAGCCAGCCAGTCGCTACGCCTGGATGGGCGTTGACGATCCACGAGCATTCGAAGGCGCGCCGGAACTCCGGCTCCACCAAGGCTGGCAACCGCCGGACCTCGCGGCGAGAAGGTGGCGTTCGCCACCTTGCAGATGGCCCGTACCAATGAGGCAGGATCGCCTGTCTTTCCGACCGCGTATTCGTCGGCATCTCGTTCAAGGAAGTACCGCAGGTTGGCGAGGGCGCTGCTGCCGCCCGGCAGTGGCCGCGACAGGCTGAGAAGCAGTTCGGCCGAAAGAGTGACTATTCGATGTCGTCGACGAACATGTCCCCATTCATGCTGAAGGCTCGCGGCCAACTCGCTTTCGTCAAGTTCCATCAGCGCCCCGGGTGAGACGACCACGACCGGTCGCCGCACTCCCGCGGCGGCGATCAGCATCTCGGGGTCGTTGACGATCAGGCTCCCTGTGGGCCCCTCTCCAACTGCGTTGACGCCAATCCATTTCCTTACCTCGCGACCCGCCTTCCAGATCCCGTAGCCCGCCAGGAGAAACGAACCAGGCACCAGCGCCACGGGGAGCAGCTTCGCGATCTCGCCCGCCGCGTGGTCGCTAAGTCCGAGGTGTGACTGGTCGAGTGGTGATGTCAAGTGAATGCACCAAGCCGGCAACCAGGAAGGGAGACTCCCGGAGATACCGAACGCCATCAGCAAGAGGGCGGATGTGATCATGAAGACCGCTCGTAGTGTGAGGATCGACATCCACATCACGATTCCGGCCAGTGGTCGGACCGCCCGGCCGGGATCTAGCAGAGTGGCGATGACCAGTTGGCTGACAGCTAGCAGTCCGGCGGCAACAACGATATGAAGAGCGGTCAAGTCTCTCTGTCCTGGATCTTCGCGGCGATTGCCCGGATTTCCTCAAACTCTGATGACTCAAGGTCATCGACCAGATTGGCGAGAGCTGTTCGGCGGGCCTGATCCGAAGCTCCGTCGAGAGTCTGTCGGAGTGAGCGCGAAAGATAGTCCGCTTCGGAAGATTTGGCGGAATATTGTATGGCCCGCGCTTCTTCGTCCCGGGTGACCAGGCCCCGTTCGGCAAGCCGGTTGAGAACTGTCTGCACGGTCGTGTAGGCGCCACGTTCGCCCGGGGGCAGGTTCTGGCGCACCTCTTCGACCGAGGCGGATTCGGTTTGCCAGAGGATGCGCATGATCTTCTGCTGCAGGTCCCCTCGAATGGCTGTTTCGGATCCCGACATGACAGTGAGACTACCTTGAATGGCCTGCAATTTTGCCGGCGACGGTGCCGGCATCCTACGTCCCGTCGGACGATAGTGTAAGCTTTCGCTAACAATTCACAAACCTGCCGAATTCGGTCCGCTTGAACCGGGCCGGAGCGGGGGAACCACCGGGACCAAAGTCCCTGGGGCGAATCAGCCTTGAGCTGTAGCGCACTCTTTCAGCGCGAGCCCGTCAGCTAACCCCGCAGGCTCTGAGAAAGAGAGGCGCGATGTCGACGTTCAGAGGGACAGGGTTCATCAGGCTGGCGGCAGCCGTTCTGGTGTTGACCTTCGGAGCTGGCCCCGAAGTCGCCGGAGCCGTTCAGGGTGGAATCGGCCCTGGCGGGAGTTTGTCAGTCTCCGCCGGCGCCGGGAGTTTCCCGGTCAGGGGCAGCCATTCATACGGGGACGGGCTTGGCGCAGGGCGCGGTCACCAAGGGCAAGACATAATGGCCAAGTGTGGCAGGCCCGTGGTCGCAGCCCAGCCCGGGATGGTGCGGGTAAAGAGCTTCCAGGCGGCCGGAGCCGGGAACTACGTGGTGATAAAGGACCGGGCTTCCGGTCACGACTACGTGTATATGCACATGCGGAAGAGGCTCAGCGTGACCCGAGGCGAACGCGTTCGGGCTGGAGACCTCATCGGGCGCGTGGGTTCGACCGGGCGATCAAGTGCCTGCCATCTTCATTTCGAGATGTGGAAGCTGCCCGGCTGGTACAAGGGCGGCAAGCTCTTCAATCCGACTCCGTTCTTGAAGCGATGGGACCGCAAGCGTTGAATCTGGCGACCACGGGTGAAGGCAATCGGCAAAGCCGCATCGAACCCCCTTGGCCGGCGCGACGGACACGGGACGTGAGTTCTTCCATGGCGTGGAGGGCCTGGGCCCTTGGCGGCGCTGTTGGCACAGCCCTCGGATCGGGCATGGTGCTGGTGCTGTTGGCTCTAGTGCAGTGAACACCAGCTGAATCAAGTAAGACCGTAGAACCTCTCATCGAGGTCCGGAGTTTGAAATTCGGGGCCGTGAGCGTGCGCTCAGCGGAAGTGGGGGTGTCTGAACGAGTGTTCGTTTTCCTGAGTAGAACCGCTTGCGAATCTGCTGGCTCTACGCCTTCTGCAGCTCGACCTTCTCACCGGGCCTCAGGCACGCGACCCTGCTCATGTCGTGATTGTGCCTGACTTCGATCGACCCTCCACCGGCGGGGCGGATTCTGTTGAGGCAGTGGGACATTCCTTGAGCATCGGGTTCGCAGTTTTGATCGGTTGCGACGATGCCGTGCGATACGTCATCGGGGAGCTGACCACGCTCAAGCTGTACGCGAACCAAAGAACCGGGCGAAGACGGAGCCGGCTCGGCGGCGCCAGAGAAGACGGCTACGGTCCGAATCTGATCATTCTCTGCTGCGGTCCGCGATCCGGTATTCGATTCGCTCGGCCCGCCTGAGATCACCAGGAGGGCGACAAGGAGGCCGAAGTTGGCCACGGCTCCGATGAGGGCGGTTCCGTACTTCGCTTTCGAATTCATCATTCGGGTCCTTTCACGGTCGGGAACGTGGGGAAACTATTTGTCGTTGCTGGTCGCGTCAGACATCCCTGCGACCCCGCGAGTTCGCCAGTCTCCTACAATATGTGGGAGCATCATGGCGACTGACAGATCCCGGCCCGATCCAGATACCGAAGAAGAGAGACCATGAGTACGCCCATGCACCAGCTACTGACGATTGCCGACTACTACGGCGGCGGCCATATGGACTGGGGTGGCGGCTGGTGGATCGCGATGGTGATCGCGATGGTTCTGTTCTGGGGGCTGGTGGCCTATTGGCTCGTTCGGGCGTTCGGATCGCGCCGAGACCAGCGCCCGGGGCCCGGTTCGAGTGATGCCCTGGAGATCCTCGACTGCCGCCTGGCCGAAGGTGAGATCTCGCCGGAGGAGTACCGCGAGCGTCGATCCCTCCTCGCCAGAACCGCACCGGACGATCCGAAGCAATCGTAGCCCCGACACGGGTGCGGCGGCTCGTTCGGGACCTGCGCGGCTCGAAGACGGGAAGCGAGAGTTTCGTTGCCAGATCTGACCGCTCGTGAACCCGGCTGCTGACTCGCAGGATCGGATTCAAGCAACACAGGGAGGCTTCCTGGAAACGAAAAGGTTCCTACGCTTTGTGGGAGGGCTGCGTTCCCGGCCTTTCGCACACTCTGATGCAGCCCTTTGAGAAGAAATTTCAATCGAGCCATGCCGCGGGGCCATTGGCCCGGTCTTTCCCCATGCTTCTGCTCGCTCTGACCGTGCTGATCTGGACCGGCCAGAGCCCGGCATTTGCCAAGACTGCGGACGAGCGGCTGCGCCTCGCGCAAGAGAGAATCGATAACGCAAAGATGCGCGGAGGCGCCCTGACCAAGGACGTTGAGAGATTTGGAGACCGAATTTCGGTGCTGGAGGGAGAGGTCGCCGACATTCGGGTCAGGGAGTCGGCGGCCGAAGCAGAGTTGGCGATTCAGCAGGCCAGGCTCGTGCAAGCAGTCAATCAACTGGAACGCGCGGAGGCAAGACTGCGGATCGAGCGGAAGCGCCTTGGGCGAGCGCTGGACAACCTTCGCTTCCGCCTCGCTTCCATGTATATGTCGGGAACCACAGATATTGCCTCGATCGCGCTTGCTTCCAAGGATTTCGGTGAATTGGTGACCGCCAGGAATTACCTGGAGGCCGTGCAGAACCAGAGCGAAGATTTAGCGGAACGGATACGAAGCATTCGAAACCGAGCTCGCAAGAACGTCAATCTCCGTCTTGAATCCAAGTTGACCGTAGAAGATTCGCGAGACGCGATCGCCGCCGAAGAGGTGCGGCTCGAGGACGCTCGATACACACTGGAGGCACGCGAGGAAAACCTCGTGAAGGCGCGAGTCGAGCGGGAGCATCTGCTGGGAAATGTCCGCAACGACATCGCCCGAGGCGAAGAGATTGCGGCGGACATCCGTGCCGAAATCGAAGCGACAATCGCTGAAGCGACTGCGCCGACGGCCATTCCGGCAAGTCCTGAATCGGCACCTAGCTCCAGCGGCCTGATCTGGCCCGTCGACGGAGTACTGACGTCGGCGTTTGGCCCGCGCTGGGGTTCGTCACACGAAGGAATCGACATTTCCGCCGCAGAAGGCACTCCGATCCGTGCCGCGGCCTCAGGGACCGTCATTCTCCTGCAGCCGGAGGCGAGTAGCGGGGGATACGGCAACTACACCTGCCTTGACCACAAGAATGGCTTGTCCACCTGTTATGCGCATCAGTCGGCGTTCAATACCACTTCGGGTGCATCGGTAGCTCAGGGCGAGATCGTCGGCTATGTCGGAAATACCGGCCACAGTTTCGGAGCTCATCTCCACTTTGAGGTGCGGATTGGAGGAGTGGCTGCTGATCCACTTTCGTACCTGTAAGAGCGGCATCGGAGGTCGAAACCGGCCAACCACTCAGTTGGTGAGCGAGAACGGCCTCCCTGCCTGGCGCCGGGCGGACCTTCACGTAGGAGAGCGCCCCAACGGCTGGGAGCGGGACGTGAATGTGGGCGAGGGCCCTGCGTATCGGACGACCTTTGCGCGACTGACGAGCGCACGGTGGTCCCTTACGGACTGCGCAGCCATGGCCTGATTGAGGTCTCAAGCCCGCTGAAAGGAACAAGCGAGAGGTGGTCGAAGGTACGCTTCGAGGCAATGGGGACCAATTGCCCCGGCGGCGTGACCTGGACCGTTACCTATGGAGGTTAGGAGTGTGACAACCATCGGGCGAAGGCGGCGGCTGGTCGTCGTGGCGATCTCGGTTGGGGCGGTTGTCCTCGCTGTCGCGGCGCTCGTGATGGGCGTGCGGGTGCTCTATGCGGGAGAAGCCCTCCCGGGAACCAAGGTTGCGGGCATCGCGATGAGCGGGGCCTCCGTGGAGGAGATTCGCCGCCGCTTGACGCCAGTCGCACAATCGGATGCGCCCATTACGGTCGACGCGGACGGTCAACGGCTTCACGTGCGACCGAGCGAGACCGGCTACGAGGTGGACCTCGAGGCCTCGGTCTACCAGACGCTCGACGCCGGGCGCACGGGCACGCTCGGAGGGGCGCTCTCGACGCTCAAGGGACTAGCTTTAACCCGGCACGTGCCGCTTGTCGCGAAGGTCGATACCGCGAAGCTCCAGCGGACGGTTGCCACCCTAGCCAATCGGATCGATCGACCGTCGTTCGCCGGCCAACTCGACATCACCCCTGCGACGATGGAGGTGGGGGTCGAGCCTCCGCGAGCAGGACGTCGGGTCGATCGGCGCGTGCTGATGGCGAGGTTGCGTGATGCGCTGTTCCATCCCACAACGCGCCAGATCGAGGTCGCCGTGGCACGACGACCCGTGACCTCCCGTACCGAGGTCGAAGACGTGGCGCGTGCCGCTGCCGAGTACCTCCAGCAGCCGCTGGTCCTGGACGGTGCTGGCCCGCCACTCAGGGTCCAGTCCAAGCGGATCGCCCGTCTCCTCGCACTCGAGCCGCTGGCAGGAGGTAGGGACGCGCGGCTCGGCGTCGACCGGAACGAGGTTGCCACGCTCGTCGGCCGTGTGGCCGACAAGCGCGACCGCCCGGCCCTCAGCGCGCGCGTCACCGCACCGGTTCGTCAGGCCGTCCTCGACGGCAAAGAGGATCTGGCCTGGAGCCCGCGGGCCGCCGATGTCGACGTGCGGCCTTCGAGACCCGGGCGGGAGGTGGATCAACAGGCGCTCGCCAGCTCGATCGAGGATGCGGTGCGGGAAGACACGCACCAGTCCGCGCTGCCGATGCAACGCGTGGACCCTGCGGTCACAACCCGTCAGGCCCGTGGAGTCAACTCCCTGATCGGCACGTTCACGACCTACTACGAGCCGGCCGAGCCGCGCGTTACCAACATCCGCCGGATTGCGGAATCTGTCGACGGCACGGTTGTCGCGCCCGGCGAGCAGTTCTCCCTCAATGGCGTCGCCGGCCAACGTACGCGGGACAAGGGCTACGTCCCAGCGCCTTTCATCGCCGACGGCAAAATCATCCCGTCCGTCGGCGGTGGCGTGTCACAGTTCTCGACCACGATGTACAACGCGGCGTACTTCGCAGGCCTGCAGATCGACGGCCACCAGCCGCACAGCCTGTTCATCGACCGCTATCCGGCGGGCCGCGAGGCAACGCTCAACTACCCGGACATCGACCTTGTTTGGACCAACGACACCGCGTCACCGGTGGTCGTGCGGGCATCCGGCGGGGCGACCTCGGTGAGCGTGAGCCTGTACGGCGATAACGGCGGACGTCGGGTGCGAGCAGAGACGGAGAGCCGTGAGCCGTTGGTCAGCGGTGACTTCGCGATCGTCGTCACGCGCGTCGTCCATTTCGCCGACGGTCGGACGGAGCGGCAGTCGCACACGACGAGCTACGACCTGCCGGAGGAGTGATCTGATCTTCCCCCGGAGGCATGGACACCGGAGACTGGAGTCAGGCGGCGATAGCCGTTGAGTGGTTGCGTTCGTATTCAGCCGGGGTGAGCATATTCAGCGAGCTGTGCCTCCGGCGGGTGTTGTGGAAGATCTCGATGTAGTCGTGGATCGAGTTGGCCAGATCGATCCGGGTCTTCCACCTCTTCCGGTTCAGCAGCTCGACCTGCATCCGGCCCCAGAAGCTCTCCATCATGGCATTGTCATAGGCCGAGCCAACCGAGCC
>JAENXO010000186.1 GCA_016649455.1 Gemmatimonadota bacterium
GCGGGATTCCCGCTCGTCGCGGTGAGATCGTGCGTCCCCTGCTGAGTTTCCGGCGGCATGAGCTTCTCACGTGGCTGTTCGACCACGGCATCGCATTCGAGAACGATCCGGCCAATGCCGATCTGCGTTGGTCGCGTGCGCGAGTCCGTCACGTCCTCCTCCCGGCCCTCGAACAGGCGACGGGCGAGGATCCGGTCTCCTCGTTGCTGCACCTTGCCGACCGGGCTGCGGCTGTTGAACACCTGATTGAGCAATCAGCCGAGGGGCTGCTGTCCCGCTCCCGATCTTCCGGAACCGATCCGGCGCGGGAGGAGTTTCTGAGGCAGACCTGGTTGTCGGAGCCGTCGCTGCTCCGGGCAGAGGCCCTGCGCCTGTGGGCCCGCCGGCGCGGAATCCGGCTGAGTCGCGGAGGAACCCGGATGGCGGTCGAGTTTATCACGCGTGGCAGGAGCGGAGGCCGTCTGCATCCGGGTGGTGGACTGCAGATTTCCCGTTCGTTCGGCACCCTGGTATTCGAGACCGCGACGCGTGGGCCGGACACGACAGGAACCGGCGTTTCAGGGGGCGTCTGTTCGAATTCCGCCCCGTCGGGTGTCGCACTTCAGGCTGGGGTCGAGCTGTCGCGCGGCAAAGGCAGGAGCCTGGCCCGAATCGGCGATCGTGTGTTCCATGTCAGCTGGAAGTCGGGTACGTGTGGTGAGAGTGCACCGGAACCGACCGGGTGGGATTCGACCGGTCGCGTTGCCCTTGCCGTAGGTCCCGAGCATTTTCCCCTCCGGCTTCGCGAATGGGCGCCGGGAGACCGCATCCGGACGCGCGGAGGGACACGGAAGCTTAAGAAGCTGTTCTTGGAGCACAGGATTTCCCGTGAGGATCGGATGCGCCGTCCGGTACTTGTCGATCGCTCGGGCCGCGTCATCTGGGTTTCCGGCGTGGCGGTGGCGGAGTGGGCGCGCGCAGAGTCGGTGGAAGCGGACCTGGTGATCGAGATCGAGAATGCCTGACCCAGTCTATACAGCCGTACCGCACTCGACCGGGGAGTGGCTCGCGCGAGCCGGCGCCGCCCGGCTGCGTTCCGTCGTATACTCGGTGGAGCAGATACGGGAGCGGGTCCGGGAGATGGCCGTCGAGATCACGTACTACTACGAGCACGACGCTGATCTCCTGGTTCTCGGGTTGCTGAAGGGTTCGTTCATCTTCATGAGCGATCTCGTTCGATACATCGAGCGCCCGCTGCACGTGGACTTCGTCGTCGCTTCCAGCTACGGAGCCGGGACGACCACCTCAGGCGACGTGAAACTGCTGTATGATCCGACGGCGCCGATGGAAGGCAGACACATACTGCTGGTCGAGGACATCGTCGACAGCGGCAACACGATCGACCGGCTGGCGACGGCGTTGCGAATGAGGAATCCGGCATCGCTGGAGGTCTGTGCCCTGTTGCACAAGCATCTGGCGCCGGACCTTGAAATCGAGCCGCGGTGGGTGGGGTTCGATGCTCCGACCGATTTTCTGGTCGGATACGGGCTCGATCACGCCGAGGACTTCAGGCACCTGCCGTTCGTCGCCAGTCTCGACGGCTGACGCGGCAGAGGTCGGGAATTAACCGGAGACGTAATGAAGCAGCCTGACAAGAAGGACTCCACGAGCGGTCCGACCCGTTTCTTGCGGACCGCCTCGTTCTGGGCCCTCATCGTTCTGATACCGCTGGCGATCTTCCAGGTGATGGATACTTCCCGCCAGGTGGAAAAGGACCTCACATACAGTGAGTTCAGAGCGCAGCTGGATGCCGACAACGTGGTGCGGGTCACGATTACCGAGGGTATCAAGGTCGAGGGGGAGCTGAGACGACCGCTGCAGGAGAGCGGGGTCGACATCGACCGGTTCAACACCCTGCTGCCCACTGAAGCCAGCCAGGATCTGCTCGACCGGCTCGAAGAAAAGGGAGTCGAGGTCGAAGCCAAGGAGGCGGCAGCGAACTGGGTCAACTACCTGATCTCGATCCTGCCGTGGATTCTGATCATCGGGTTGTGGTTTTTCTTCTTCCGGCAGATGCAGGCGGGTGGGTCCCGGGCTTTCAGCTTCGGAAAGTCGAAGGCGAAGCTGCTGACCGGAGACACGCCGAAGGTGACGTTCGCGGATGTGGCAGGCGCGGACGAGGCGAAGGAAGATCTCAAGGAGATCATCGAATTCCTGAAGGACCCGGCCAAGTTCCGTCGGCTCGGCGGCAGGTTGCCGAAGGGGGCGCTGCTCGTCGGCCCCCCCGGAACCGGCAAGACACTCCTGGCGAGGGCCGTGGCTGGCGAGGCCGACCGACCGTTCTTCTCCATGTCGGGATCTGATTTCGTCGAGATGTTCGTCGGCGTCGGCGCCAGTCGGGTGCGGGACCTGTTCGAGCAAGGAAAAGCGCACGCACCGTGCATCATCTTCATCGACGAGATCGACGCCGTCGGGCGACACCGGGGATCGGGCCTGGGTGGTGGACACGATGAGCGGGAGCAGACCCTGAACCAGCTTCTGGTGGAGATGGACGGATTCGAGTCGAATGAGGGCGTGATTCTGCTTGCCGCGACCAATCGGCCGGATGTCCTGGATCCGGCCCTGCTGCGCCCCGGTCGCTTCGACCGTCAGATCGTGGTGGACAACCCCGACGTCAGGGGTCGAGAGGGAATTCTCAAGGTTCACGTGAAGGACATTCCGCTCGGTGACAACGTGAATCTCAAGATTCTCGCGAAGGGAACGCCAGGACTGTCCGGCGCGGACCTGGCGAACATCGTGAACGAGGCCGCCCTTCTCGCTGCCCGGTACGACAAGGACCGGGTGTACATGGACGATTTCGAGGTCGCGAAAGACAAGGTCATGCTCGGCGCCGAGCGCAAGAGCATGGTGTTGTCCGAGGGCGAGCGCCGGGTCACCGCGTTTCACGAGGCCGGCCATGCCGTGGTGGCGATGCGGGTTCCCGGGCTGGACCCGCTGCACAAGGTGACGATCGTTCCACGCGGCAGGGCACTGGGAATTACGGCCTCGCTCCCCGAAGAAGACCGCCACAACTACACGAAGGAGTGGCTCGAAGGTCAGCTCACGATGCTGTTCGGGGGCCGGGTCGCCGAGGAGACGGTGTTTGGTGCCAGCCAGATCACCACGGGAGCGGGGAACGACATCGAGCGGGCGACGAGTCTGGCTCGCCGGATGGTGACGCAGTTCGGCATGTCGGACGCGATCGGGCCGATGTCCGTGGGTGATCAGCAGCACGAGATCTTTCTCGGACGTGATCTCAGTCAGCGCCGCGACGTCAGTGAGCAGACAGCTCGACTGGTGGACTCCGAGGTCAAGCGGATCCTCGATTCGGCGTATGCTTCGGCCGAACGCGTGCTCACCCGGAATCGGGATCTGCTGGACGAGATCGCCAATGCGTTGCTCGAGCGGGAGACGCTCGACGCCGATGACATCCGCCTGCTGGAGGCGGGCGATCCGCTTCCGCCGTTGCCGGCCACGGAGCAGCCAGAGCCGCCGGCACTGGGTCCCGGACCGGCAGATGCCGTGCCGGTGGCCGACGACCGTCCGGTCGAGGGAACCGGCGGCGAGCCGACGCCGGCCCTGGCCTGAGCGGAGGCAGCGACATGGCCCGGGTGCTCGCCGAGCCGGCATGGTCCGTGAGGGGAGGAAGGGTCTCTCTCGAGCGCCCCGTAGTCCTCGGGATCCTGAATCTCACGCCCGACTCGTTCTCCGACGGGGACCTGGTGAAGGATGCAGTGCGAGCGCTCCAACTCGGTCAGTCGATGCGTGAGTCCGGCGCGGACCTGATCGACGTAGGTGGCGAGTCCACTCGGCCCGGAGCGGAGCCCGTGAACGCGGACGAAGAATGGGCTCGCATCGGACCTTCGGTCGCGGCGCTGTCCGCGGCCGGCATTCCGGTGTCCGTGGACACCACGAAGCTGTCGGTTGCCATGCAGGCCCTGGATGCCGGGGCGGTGGCGATCAACGATGTTTCCGGGCTCCGATTCGATCCTGGAATCGCCCCCCTGTGCGCCGAGACGGGCGCCGGGCTGATCATCATGCATATGCGGGGGGACCCGCGGACGATGCAGGATGACCTCGGCTATCGGGACCTGGTGCCCGAAATCACGGCGTGGCTCGAAGCGCAGGCGGACCTGGCGGTGGAGAGCGGCGTCGATCCGGCCCAGATCGCAGTGGATCCGGGAATCGGATTCGGAAAGTCAGTGCGAGGCAACCTCGAAATCCTGGCGCGAAGTGGTGAGTTTTCGGGCCCCGGATACCCCGTCGTCGTGGGGCCGTCCCGCAAATCGTTCATCGGGGCGCTGCTGGATCTGCCGGTGGACCAGAGGATCGAAGGCACGGTGGCGGCATGCGTGGTCGCTCTGCTGTCCGGCGCCCGACTGTTCCGGGTGCACGACGTGCTTCCGGTTCGCAGGGCGCTCGATCTGGCCTGGGAGGTGTTGCAGGCCGGCGGTGAGCCAGAGGACGGACGGCGCTGGAAGACGGCTGACGCGGGCGACCGGGTCGTGAGGGCCTGATGCAGGCATTACTGGATTATCTGGGCTTTCTCCGCCTCGACTTGAAGGACGTGGCCGAGATTCTGATCGTTTCGTTCCTCCTGTACCGGGTGCTGGTGGTGTACACGGGGACGCGGGCCTTCCAGGTGCTGATCGGCTTCGTGGTCCTCGTCTCGATCTACGTCGCATCCCAGGCGCTGCAGTTGCGGCTGATTCCTTACCTCCTGTCCCAGGTGTTCACGTACGGTGCATTCGCCCTGATCGTGATCTTCCAGCCGGAGCTGAGGGCGGCCCTCGCGCGCCTTGGCCGGACCCGCCTGTTCCAGGCCTTCGCCCGGCTCGAGCAGCAGGAGGTCATGGACGGGATCGCGGAGGCCGCTGACCGGCTCGCAAAGGCGAAGATCGGTGGGATCATCGCCGTCGAGCAGGAAGTAGACCTCCTGAATCACGTCGACCACGGCACGCCGATCGATGCTATCTTGAGCACGGAACTGCTCACGACAGTGTTCACCCCATACTCCCCCCTGCACGATGGGGCGGTGATCGTGAAACGTGACCGGATCGCCTATGCTGGGTCGGTAATTCTCCGGCTGTCCGAGTCGCCGGCGGTAGAGCGGTCGCTCGGCACGCGGCACCGGGCGGCTCTCGGACTGTCCGAGGAAACCGATGCGCTGGTGGTGGTGATTTCGGAGGAAACGGGCCAGATCTCGTTGGCCCACGAAGGACGCCTGTATCGCGGATTGCGCCCGGACGAGCTCCGGCAGCGGCTGAAAGCTGGCGGTGAAGAAAGCTCCCCGGTTACCGAAGGGGCAACCGAACGAGACGTGGAACGACCTGCGGCGCTGTCGGCCGGTAGTTGAACGGGCCTCGAAAGGCGCGTTGACGCGGTAGAGCGCTGCACGTAAACTTGCTTTTCTTGAAACCGGCGTGGATGGTCCCGCCGCAGAACGGAGCGGTTCGCGTGCAAGACACCAGTTATGAGCTGTTGACGATCTTTCACGACGGGGGCTTCATGATGGTCCCCCTCGTGCTTTGCTCCCTGGTAGCTCTGGGCGTAATTATCGCCAAGGGGTGGACGCTGTTTGTCGCCCACCGTGACTCGAAGAAGCTCCTGAAGGAGATTCAAGAGCTCGGAGAGCTGGGCCAGATCGACGAGGCGATCAAGGTCGCGCGTGAGACGCGGGGTCCTGTGGCCGCAATCCTGCTCACCGGCCTTCGTCGAGTGAAGGACGGCGGCGGAACGCAGGACGTCA
>JAENXO010000226.1 GCA_016649455.1 Gemmatimonadota bacterium
AAGTCGAGCGCCGGGCGCCCGAAACAAGCGAACCCTGAACATAGAGCGGATCACCATGCGAATCGTGGTTCCAAAGGAGCGCGCGCCGGACGAACGGCGTGTTGCCATGTCACCGTCGGCGATCAAGCGCCTCGCGTCTGACAACATGCAGTTCGTTGTCGAGAGTGGCGCCGGCCTGGCCGCGTCGCACTCCGACGAGGAGTACCGCGAAGCGGGAGCTGAAGTCATTTCAGACCCGAAGGCGCTGTTCGAAGGTGCCGACGTCGTCCTGAAGATCAACGGACCGGACAGGCGTGAGGGCGGCCTCGACGAGGTGGACCTCATTCCTTCCGGAGCGCTGTTGATCGGACAACTCAAGCCTCACGCAAACGCCGAGATTCTGAAGCGTCTCGCCGATCGCGGCGTCACTTCATTTTCCATGGAGCTCATGCCCCGCACGACGCTCGCCCAGCGAATGGACTCGCTGTCTGCGTTCAGCACGGTGGCGGGCTACATGGCCGTGATCCGGGGAGCGGAAGCCAGCAGCAAGTTCTTCCCGATGCTCTCGACGGCGGCCGGCACGATCGCCCCGGCGAACGTGTTCATCATCGGCGCCGGTGTCGCGGGTCTGCAGGCGATCGCGACCGCGAGACGGCTCGGTGCAGTGGTCGAGGCGTTCGACATCAGGCCTGCGGTCAAGGAGCAGGTTCAGAGCCTCGGGGCGAAGTTCGTCGAGTGGGAAGGCGGCCACGACTCCGAGACCGAGGGCGGCTACGCCAAGGAAGTTTCGGAAGAAGAGCAGGAACACGAGCGCCAGCTTCTCGCGGAGCACGTCGCCAAGTCGGATCTCGTGATCACCACTGCACTCGTTCCGGGCCGTAAGGCACCCGTGCTGATCACCGAGGAGATGGTCACGGGCATGCGCCCCGGCTCGGTGATTCTCGACATGGCCGCCGAGGCGGGCGGGAACTGCGAAATCACGGAACCCGGGAAGACCGTCGAGAAGCATGGTGTAATCATCATGGGACCGACGGACCTGGCGAGTTCCCTTCCCGTTCACGGCAGCCAGATGTACGGGAAGATCCTGTCGAATCTGCTCGGCCACCTCGTCAACGATGAGGGCGAGCTCGTGGTGGACCTCGAGGAGAGCATTACTGGCGCGTGCGTCGTCACGCACGACGGAACGGTGAGGTACGAATCATGAGCGGTACGATTCTCGTCAGCGTGTACGTCTTCGTACTGGCGATGTTCGTCGGTTTCGAGGTCATCACGAAGGTTCCGCCTACATTGCACACACCCCTGATGTCGGGCTCGAACGCGATCTCTGGAATCTCCATCGTCGGCGCGCTGGTAATAGCCGGCATGGGCGAGGGCACGATGTTCGACATCATCGGACTGGTCGCCGTGATCGCGGCGACCATCAACGTAGTGGGCGGGTTCATGGTCACCGACCGGATGTTGCAGATGTTCCGGCGGGACACCGACACGAACTAGCGAACACCGAGGCAGATAGATGGAAACCAGAGTTCTCACTATGCAGCTCGCCTACCTGCTCTCGGCGGTGCTGTTCATACTCGGGCTGAAACGCCTCAGCCATCCGGATACCGCGCGCGGCGGTAACAGGCTGGCGGCGATCGGCATGCTGATCGCGGTCGTTGCTACGCTGGTCGGCGAGCAGATCATGACCTGGCAGTGGATCGTGGGCGGCGTGCTGATCGGCACGGTCATCGGCGGATTCATGGCCCGCTTCGTCAAGATGACGGCCATGCCGCAGATGGTGGGCCTGTTCAACGGTCTGGGCGGTCTGGCTTCCGGTCTCGTGGCCGCCGCGGAGTACCTGCGTTACTCGATGGGCGTGGCGGGAACCTCTGACGTACCGCTGGATGGGTCGATCTCGATCATGCTGGGAACCCTGATCGGCGCCGTGACCTTCTCGGGCAGCTTCGTGGCGTTCGGAAAGCTGCAGGGCATCGTGACGGAAAAGGCCGTGAAGTACCCGGGCCAGCAGTTTCTGAATGCGGCTCTGTTCCTCGGCATTCTCGCGACGATGGCCTATCTGACCCTGATGACGCCGGAGGCCATCGCGGCCTCGGACACGGGCACCGTCAACATCGTCTACTACGCGCTCTGGGGCGCCGCGATGCTGCTCGGGGTGCTGCTCGTGATCCCGATCGGCGGAGCCGACATGCCCGTCGTGGTGTCGCTGTTGAACTCGTATTCGGGCCTGGCCGCGTCGGCCGCCGGATTCGTGCTCAACAACAACGTCCTCATCATCTCCGGTGCACTGGTCGGTGCTTCCGGTCTGATCCTCACCCGGATCATGTGCAAGGCGATGAACCGCTCGCTGGCAAACGTGATCTTCGGGTCATTCGGTCAGGTGGCGGGCAAGGAGCTGGTCAAGGGCGAGAAGCACACGATGGCCGACGTGAACGACGTACAGGCGGACGACGTGGCCATGCTTCTCGCTTACGCCAAGCAGGTCGTGATCGTGCCGGGCTACGGCCTCGCGGTCGCGCAGGCGCAGCACAAGCTGCGTGAGCTGTGCGACAATCTCGAAAAGCGCGGGGTCACCGTGAAGTACGTGGTTCACCCGGTGGCCGGACGCATGCCCGGACACATGAACGTGCTGCTGGCCGAGGCCAATGTGCCCTACAACCAGTTGTACGAGCCAGAGGACGTGAACCCGGACATCGCCAACGTCGACGCCTGTCTCGTGGTGGGAGCCAACGACGTGGTGAATCCCGCCGCGCGGGACGAGCCGACCAGCGACCTGTACGGCATGCCGATCATCGAGGTCGACCGCGCGAAGCACGCCGTGGTGATGAAGCGGAGCCTGAACCCTGGTTTCGCGGGCCTCGACAACGAGTTGTTCTACGGGCGAAACACGATGATGCTGTTCGGTGACGCTGGTGACTCGATCGGACGGATTCTCGAGGAACTCAAGCAGCTCTGAATTCGTACCCGGGCGTGGGCTCAGGCGTGCGGCCGACTGGCGGGATCGGTTCCAGCGGACCCTGCCGTCCAGTGCACGGCAGGGTCCGCTGGCGCATCGAGGTGCGAGCCGCCCGGCGACCGGGCGAAACGCGGCTTTCCGGGAGTTGAAACCGGGCCAATAGGCGCGGAATCCGTGCCATACGCTCTGGCACTCCGCTTGCTCCATTCCCCACCGGAACAGAGGATCAGTCAGACTCGGTGCGTGTCACCGGGCCGGGCCGATCAGGCGGTACCATGCGGAGCGAGGACATTTTGATTGCGCTGTCGGTCGTGATTCCAGCCTACAACGAGGGCTCGGCCATCGAGGCCGGAGTGCTCGAGGTGGTGCGTGCCTGGCTGGAAGCACGTCCCTTCCCCACCGAACTGATCGTCGCTGACGACGGAAGCACCGACGATACGATTCCCCTCGCGCTCCACACCGCCGACCGCGTGCTCGAGCTGCCGCATAGCGGCAAGGCAGCCGCCCTGTGCGCCGGAGTTCGAGACGCTCGAGGCGAGATCGTGTTGCTGTCGGACATGGACCTGGCCACTCCGATCGAGGATGGCTCCTTTCTGCTCGAGGCGATCCGGGCCGGTGCGGATGTGGCAATCGGAAGCCGCGGGATGTCGAGGCCCGGCGCACCTCCCCAGAGGTACATTCTCAGCCTGGGACAGATGCTCCTGAGCCGGGTGCTGCTGGGTCTCCCGTTCTCCGATACCCAGTGCGGTTTCAAGGCTTGGCGTCGGCAGGATCTGCTTACCGTGCTCGATCAGCTCGTCGTTTACGCACCCGACCGGCCTGACAGCCTGAAGGGCGCCGGCGTGACGAGCGGATTCGATGTCGAGTGCCTGCTCGTCGCACGGCGGCTCGGACTGGACATCCGGGAAACCCCCGTCTCCTGGAAGCACATGGCATCGCGTCGTGTACGACCGGCTACCGAGGCGTGGCGTGGTACAAGAGACCTGTTCCGGATCGTCGCGGCACGTCGCGCGGGACTCTATCCTTCCGCCCGTACCGAATCCTCCGCTTGGCTGCGACGCCTCGACGTGAACCGGGACAGAAATCCCTCCGCGGCGGAGACCTGGGCGGCACCGAAGTAGTCCGGGGGCATCCGTTCCACCGCAGCGAGCGCGATCTGAAATACCGACTCCGCCAGTGCACCGAGCTCCGGGTCGGAGACGCCCTTGAGAGCGGCAGTCTCCGTCAGAGCTTCGAGCCGCGGTTCTGTCGGTGACAGCAACTCTGTGACTGCTGTTCGCGCATCGTCGTCGTACAGCAGGGCGGGCAGGATGACCAGGGGAACGTCCCACCATTCCTCCCGCGGCGTATCGATGAATCTGAGCTCGATCCAGGTTCGCGGCCGGACGTGCGGAAACAGGGTGGTCAGGTGGGTAATCCAGTCTTCGTTTCCCGGCTCCCGGCCTCGCGGTTCGGCAATCCATTCCGAGAAGCTCCTCCCGTCCCCCTGCTCCAGGTCCGGTCCCGACCCTCTCAACATGACCGCGGCTCCGAGCGCGAACTCGAGATAGGCGTCGACCTGATCACCTCCCGGTGGCGGCAGCACGAACCCGGTCCTGGATGGATCGATTCGTGGCCAGATCCACAGGCGACCGCTGGCAGCCCGGGTTCCGTCCGGCAGCAGCAACGGCGAATTGGCGAACGCTCCTCCAAGCACGGGTACGAGCAGGTTTGCGGCGCGCCAGCGATCGGGAATCTGCTCCGGCGACCCGAGATCGATATTGACCTGCATGCTCGCGGTCCGGCGCATCATCCACTGGCCCCATGGGCTGATGGTCGACAGGTACGAGTCCATCGCCTCGTACCTGATGTCCGGCTGCTGGAGATCGATCGATCCCGTCACGGCCGGGCCGGAAATGCCGGCATCGTCCATCTCGATTCCTGTGGCACCCAGCGCGCATCTGACCGGGCCGAGCACCCTGCGGAGATCGGCTCCCGCCTCCCGGGCGGTGGGCCTCGGAGGCCCGGAATACTCGAGCTGCCCCCCCGGCTCGAACGTCAGGAAACCACCGCTGGCGACATCGAACGCCGGACGGTCTCCGGGAAGCAGTCTGAACTCGGATCCGGGAGCCCGGGAGTCGAGAAACTCCACCAGTGACGCCAGCGGAAGGGGCTCGAGAGTTCCGTCCGGATTCCTGCGCTGCGGAATCAGTTCGAGTTCCGCCCCCACGGCGCCGGGACCGCCGTGA
>JAENXO010000606.1 GCA_016649455.1 Gemmatimonadota bacterium
AACGTCGCGATAGCGCCCACTACCAGCATTGCCACGATCGGGACGGCAACCGGGTGGGGTCGGAATATTCCCCTGGCCTGGTGTCCGAGGCGGCGCCCGACCGAAGCGAGGCTCTGGCCGAGTCCCTCCTCCGGGGCCAAGGCAGCCTCGAATTCGGCCGCGGTATCGAATCGATCATTCGGATCGCGGGCCATCGCTCGTACCAGGGCACGCTCGATGTTTGGCGGCACGTCCCGGCGCAGTGTCCGGATCGGCGCAGCATCATCCGTCAGTCGTCGAACCAGGATCGATTGCGGCGTTGGCCCGTCGAACGGCAGCGATCCCGAGAGCATCTCGTACAAGACACAGCCGAGGCCGTAAATGTCGCTCCGGCCGTCGATCGTTCGCTCGCCGGACGCCTGTTCCGGGCTCATGTACGCGGGTGTGCCGATGGCGAGGCCCGTTCGCGTGAGATGCTCCTCGGCCTCGGGTCCGATCGGCAGCGCGACTCCAAAGTCCGCGATGTAGGAATGACCTTCGGTGAGCAGCACATTTCCGGGCTTTACGTCGCGATGCACAACGCCATGTCGGTGCGCGAAGTCCAGGCCGTTGGCTACCTCGCGGATGATTCGCAGTGCCTCGAGCACGGGGAGCGCTCCTTCGCGCTCGATCCTGTCCTGCATCGTCTCCCCATCGACGTACGGCATGACGTAGTAGAGGAGATTGTCCACCTGGCCGGAGTCGAATACCGGGAGAATGCTCGGGTGAGTCAGGCCGGCGGCGAGTTCGACTTCACGCAAGAACCTGTCGGGACCGACGGCTGCTGCCACCTGGGGCAGGAGCACTTTGAGGGCTACGTCCCGCTCGTGACGAAGGTCCCGGGCGCGATAGACGATCGCCATCCCGCCGCGCCCGATCTCCTCCTCGAGCCGGTAGCGGTCGCCCAGCGCTTCGTTGAGTCGGTCGCGAGCGTCCAAACGGCTGCTCCGATCGAGGTGGGGGCCGTCCGATGCGGACAGAAAGAACCTAGGACAGGCGCGTGACTTCCTGCAATTGGCCGGGTGAGGGACCATCGATCGGCCGACCGGGCGCGCCAGGCCTCAACCTTGCCGGAGTCGGCACTCCCGGTCGATCTTGTCCGCCATGTCAGACGTTCCCGGATACCAGAGGTTCTTTGCGGAGCTGAAGCGCCGCCGAGTGTTTCGCGTCATGGCGGTGTACGGCGCCGCGGCGTTCGTCATCCTCCAGGTGGCGGATATCGCGTTCGAGCCACTTGGCCTTCCGCCCTGGGCGATCACCTTCCTGATCGCGCTCGTCGTGCTCGGGTTCCCCCTCGCGATCATTCTGGCCTGGGCGTTCGACGTCACCGCGGCCGGGGTAAGGAGAACCGAAGACGCGGCCCCCGGTGAAATCACCGAGATCATCGCGGCGCCGGCGAGCACGCGGTGGCCCGCGGGTATCCTCGCGCTCCTGGGGGTCGCGGCTGTCGTGTGGGGTGCATGGTACGTGGGAAAACGGGCCGGAGCGTCGGAGACTGCCACCACGGCTGAGGCCGACCCGGCCCTGGTTGCCGAGACCAGGGCGGGAGCCGGATCGACGGCCGTCACGCCCACCGGGGTGGAGCTCGCGTACGCCGAGTTGTCCGAGGACTCCCGGCCGTCCATCGCCGTCCTCCCGTTCAAAGACATGAGCCAGGAAGGCGACCAGGAGTACTTCAGCGATGGAATGACGGAAGAGATCCTCAACGTTCTGGCGAAGATCCCGGATCTCAGGGTCGCGGCCC
>JAENXO010000187.1 GCA_016649455.1 Gemmatimonadota bacterium
AACTATCGGATTTACGCATCTCGAGTCGTCTCACGAATTCACGGCCGTCCTGCGTGCTCGGTCGATCTGCTCCGTACACCACGGGCATGGGGAGAGACAGGCAATCGGCGTGCCACCCGGGCCCGAGCGATCCAGACCGGTATCTGACATATCGACAACGAGTTGTTGCGCCGTCTCGCACATCGCGGCGAGGTCGGGTTCGTTCGGAGTCGGGACGCGGTGTGCCGGATCCGAACACTCGGATGGCGAGTCCCGCTCCGCAAGCCCGGACTTCTGGCCCGGTCGCGTTGTGACTTGTCAATCGTGGCGGAAAACCGGGCCGTATGGGCATTCTAAACGCGAAAACCGCGTGAGTCCGGGAGATTCACGGGGTCGCGCAGCGTCGACGACGCCGATTGACGCTGCCGGCTACACGGCGTCTTCGGGGAAATTCTCCAGCACGTCCTTCAGCTTGTTGAGGAAGAACGCCGCCATCGCGCCATCCACCACTCTGTGATCGTAGCTGAGGCCGAAGTACGACATGTGACGGATGGCAAGCACGTCGTTGCCCAACTCGTCCTGTGCCACGACCGGTCGCTTCTCGATCACGCCCGTGCCGAGGATCGCCACCTGCGGCTGATTGACGATCGGTGTGCCGAACAGATTTCCGAATACGCCGACGTTGGTGATCGTGAAGGTGCCCCCGACGATATCATCGAAGTCCAGGGTCTTGGTCCGGGCCTTATCCGCCAGCTCGTTCGCACCTTCGGCCAGGCCCATCAGGGACAGCCTGTCCGCATTCTTCAGCACCGGTACGATGAGTTCCTTGCCGTCGTTCACGGACACCGCGATTCCGAGGTTGATGTCGGCGTGGTAGACGATCCGCGTGCCGTCCACCGAGGCGTTGAGAATCGGGTACTCCTGCAGGGCTTCCGTAACCGCTTTCATGATGAACGGCCCGTACGTGAGCTTGACTCCCTGCTCTGCATACTTCGCCTTGAGCTTCCGCCTCAGACGGACGACGTGCTCGAAGTCGATCTCGTTCACCGAGGTGACGTGCGCCGAGATCCGCTTCGACAGGAGCATGTGCTCCATCGTTCGCAGCCGGACGCGGTTCATCTCCTCGACCCGGTCTCCCTCGCGTATCGGTATTGAGGGAATCTTGATGTCCAGCGTCGCCCCGTGGATCGGCACCCGCATGACACCCGGCGGTGCCGCCTCGGCCGGTGCTGCCGGGGCGCCGGCCCCGGTGGTGGCGGTGACAGCGGCTGGCAGGGTCGGGACCGCCGTCGGAGGCGCGGCCGGAGCTGGCGCTTCCCCGCGCTTCATCGCTTCGATATGGGCAGTGATGTCATCCCGCGTGACGCGGCCCGCGATGCCGGTACCGACGACACTGGAGATATCCACGTCGTGCTCGGCGGCGATTTTCCGGACGAGCGGTGTGCTGCGCGACTGGAGACGATCCTCCCGGCTCCCGGGCTCTGCTACGGCCTCGGGAGCGGTCGTGGCAGGAGCTGCGTCGGGGACCGTGGGCGACGCCGGAGTCTCGACCTCCACAACCTCGCCCCCTGCCGGTTCGGGCTCGGGCGGCTCTTCGGCCGGCGCGGGAGCCGACGCTTCGGCGGCAGCACCGGCCTCCGTCTCGATGCGTGCGACGATCGTATTCACCTCGACCGTCGCACCCTCTTCGACGAGAATCTCGACCAGCGTGCCGCTGGTGGGAGATGGAATGTCGGCATCCACCTTGTCGGTGGAAATCTCGAACAGCTCCTCGTCACGCTCGATGCTCTCGCCGATCTGCTTGAGCCACTTCGTCAGCGTGCCCTCTGCGATGGACTCACCCATCTGGGGCATGATCACGTCGACCTTGGCCATCTCATTCTTCCCCGTGCTGCTGGCTAGCGATTCTCGGCCCCTGCCGGCGGGCTCACGTCTCGATCCGAACCCGGATCAATATGCGAGCAGCCACCTGGCGGCCGCGACGATGTCTTCCGTCTGCGGGAGGTAGTAGTCCTCCAGCGTCGGTGCGTACGGCACCGGAGTGTCGATTGCCGTGACCCGGCGGATCGGCGCATCCAGCCACTCGAACGCCTGTTCGCATACCTGGGCGGTGATCTCTCCGGCGAAGCCACCGAACTTCGGCGCCTCGTGCACAATGAGCAGTCTGCCCGTGCGCCGGACGCTTTCCACGATCGTATCGATGTCCAGTGGCCGGATTGAACGCAGGTCGATTACCTCGATCTCCCGCCCGTCTTCCAGTGAGACAAGGTCAGCCGCCTCGGCGGACTTCCACACCATCGCCCCGTAGGTGACGATCGTGAGGTCGGTCCCCGGCCGGTGTGTCCGTGCCGCTCCGAGCGGGACGACGATCTCCTCGCCCACCGGGAGCATCTCCTTCACCCGCCTGTAGAGGAACTTGTGCTCGAAATAGAGCACGGGATCGGGGTCCCGGATCGCGGCCGTCAGCAGACCCTTCGCGTCACTCGCCGTGGCCGGTGCGACCATCTTCAGTCCGGGGACGTTCGCGAAGAACGACTCGACGTTCTGAGAATGAAACGGTCCGGAGCGCGAGCCGCCTCCGCATGGTCCGCGAATCACGATCCCGGCGCCGATTCCTGTCCGGTACCGCGACTTGGCGGCGAAGTTGACGATCATGTCGAACGCCGGAGCGATGAAGTCGATGAACTGCATCTCGGCGATCGGACGCATGCCCATGTGCGCCGCCCCGATCGCCGCTCCCACGATTGCCGCCTCGGAGATCGGCGTGTCGATCACCCGTTCCGGGCCGAACTCCGCCAGGAAGCCCTCGGTGATCTTGAATGCTCCACCGTACGCGCCGACGTCTTCGCCGAGGATGAACACGGTGTCGTCCCGGAGCATCTCCTCGCGCATCGCGTCCCGGATCGCCTCGAGATAGGTGGTCTCCCGGAGCCCGTCGTAGGTGATCGTCGCCGGAGGATCCTCGCTCATCGGCCTCCTCCGTGAAGCCCGGCCTGCGAACCTCGTGATTCAGTCAGATTCAAGTCAGCATACCCGATCGGCGACACGCGAGTCCACGGCACCTCCGGGTCCTCCTCCGGATCGGCGAACACTCTCGTGCGCGCCGTCTGCGGCTCCGGATGCGGCTCGGCGAGCACCTGGTCCACGGCCTCGGCCAGCTCGGCATCCACCGAGGTGCGGATCTCCTCGCAACCCGACTCCGACAGCCAGCCCTCGTCCACCAGGACGCGTTCGAATCGGCGGATCGGGTCTCGCGTCCTCCACTCCTCCAGCTCCTCGGGAGCCACGTACTTCTGGGGGTCGTGCTGCGCGTGTCCGAGCATGCGATAAGTCTCGGCGACGATCACTCCGGGCCCGCCGCCTGTCCGGGCCCGATCCACGGCCTCGCGGGCCGCCTCGTATACCTCGAGCACATCGTTGCCGTCCACCGAGCGCACGGGCAGGCCGTAGGCTTCGGCGGTGTGCGACCAGTCCTCGACGGCTGCCGCCCGGTCGCTTCGAGTACCGAACGACCAGCGATTGTGCTCGAGCAGAATGACGATCGGCAGGTCGAGCGCGGCGGCCATCACGAAGCCCTCGTGAGATGCACCGGTGCGCGACGCCCCCTCGCCCTGGTACGTCATGCACACCCGGGGTTCCCCGCGCTGTTTGAACGTGAGGGCCATCCCGTTCAGCACACAAAGCTGGGTTCCCAGCGGACTGATGGGCCCGAGCAATCCGAGCTCCGGAATCGTGAAGTGGGTGGTGTTGTCCTTGCCGCCGCACGGCGATGCCTCGCGCGCCGCGTACTGGCGCAACATTGCGATCGGCGGAAGTCCGCGAACGTAGAGCGCGCCCACGTCGCGAATCGATGGAGCGAGCCAGTCTCCGTCCTCGAGGGCGTAGGAGCTTCCCACGGCCGTGGCTTCCTGCCCGAGGCAGCGGTACAGCCCGCCGACCAGGTGCCCCTGCTTGAACAGAGACTCGAGCCGATCCTCCAGCGCCCGGGTCAGCACCATGTGCCGGTACAGGGCGAGCATGTCGTCACGTTCGAGCAGGCTCAGATCCGTTACCTGTCATCGCTGGAGGCCGGCGCGGGCCCCGTCCATGATGGTCGAGCGGTGTATCCGGATCGATCGTACGGTAGACGGTCCGGCGCTCCCGTGGCGCGAACATAGGGAGGCCCGCAGAAAAGGACAAACGGCGGCCATCTGTGCTTTACGGCGACGTAAAGGGAAGAGTTAGCACCATGATGTCAGGTTTCGCCGCAGGCGACACCGAGAGGAATGTCCCGGGATCGACTTCGCGCCGGATCATCCCGAGCGCGATCGACCCGAAGCGGGGAGAATGAACCGGGGACGTGATCCTGCCAGACGCCTTCTCTTCCCTGAACAGTTCAGCCGCGAGTGGCGGTGGCTCGTCTCCCGGTGCCTGAAGTCCCATCAGGCGCTGGTTGACGTGTCCCCGGTAGTGGATCCTCGCCACTACTTCCTGCCCCGTGAAGCATCCCTTCTCGAAGCTCACGGTTCGCTCGGTGAGACCGGTCTCCTGGACCAGGTTCTCGAGCCCGAAGTCCCTGCCGAATTCCGGGATTCCCCGTTCCACCCGCCAGATGTCCCACGCCTCCGGTCCGACAGCGCGTCCTCCCGCGGACTCGACTGCTTCGAGCAGGGTTTCCTCCACCGCGGGGTGCTGAGCGGGAAGGAGAATATCCCAGCCTCCTCCTTCGGATTCCGGGCGACCAAGCAGAATCGGAGCGCCGGTATGTCCCTCGAGGTCAACGCCCGACGCAGCTTCGAGCCGCGTCTGGACGAACCGGTCCCCAGTGGGGAGTTCCAGGTCGGTACCGAACGCACTCAGCAATGCGCTGTCTGCCAGCGGCCCGAGCACCCTGAGGATCTTCGCTTCAGGAAGGGGCACGATCGTGGCAAAGCGCGGAGGCAGGTAGCGACCGAAGTGCTTCAGCAGCTCGTCCGCGCCTTCCACCGACAGATCGAGCAGGGCCGACCCCTCTCGGGCTGATCGCTTCCACACCCGCAGATCCGTGATCGGCCGCCCCTTCGGAGTCAGCGCGAGACAGGGAATCGCCTGGCCTTCTTGAGCCGCCCGGAGATCATTGGTGAGCAGTCCCTGGAGAGCATCCAGGGCCTTCGCGCCGTCGACGCTCCAGACGCTCCGTGACAAGTCTTCGTACAGACCGACGGTCTCGGTGAGAGCGGTCCATTGTCGTTCCACGTCAGTCATGTCGGATCTCCTCAGAACAGCCGGCCTCCGTCCGGCACGCGCCGGGTCGGCGACAGGAGGATCGTCTCACCCTCCTCGTCCGGTACCCCGAGTGTAAGACATTCGGATATGAACCCGGCGATATTCCGTGGGCCGAGATTCACGCAGGCTACGACCTGGCGCCCGACGAGCTCCTCCACGCTGTATCGCGGGGGAAGACCTGCGGCAGACCACCGGAATCCGATTTCCGGGCCGAAGTCGATCCGGAGCCGGTACAGAGGTTTGCGGGCGCGGGGGAATTCCTCGGCTTCCACGACAGTGCCTGCCCTGATGTCCACCCGCTCGAAGTCGGTCCAGTCGATCGTCTCCACTGAAGTCTCCCGCGCGTCGAAGGAGTCGGGCCGGGTTATCGGGCAGACGAGTATAGGAAAGCCCCTCCCGTGGCGCGAGGACAGCCGATTCCGGCCCGGCGCGGAACCACGTAGCCGACTCGCAGGGAATTGGAACCCTTAGTAGATTGGGCCGCCTTCCGGCGAGGCCATCGAGAGTCGATGGGGGTCCGCCGGGTC
>JAENXO010000522.1 GCA_016649455.1 Gemmatimonadota bacterium
GGATAGTCCAGGAACACCGAGCCGGGCTCCCGCCCCCATTCGAGGGCCAGTCGGTCCTCCAGACGTCTCACCAGTTCACGACTGCCCGGAACCCACTCGGCGATCCCCGCCGGAAGCTCGTCTCCCTGCAGTTCCAGGACCCGTTTCGGAAGACGACGGTGAACCAGTGCGGCAAGGAGATCCTGCAGGATCGGCCGAGCGGGCTGATCCCGCATACGGGCCGCGAGCAGTCCCAGGAGTTCCTCGTCGGTTGGACCGGCCAGGTCCTCGCGGTCGAGCAACCCTTCCTCCAGCGCACCCTCCACGAGACGCCGGAAAACGACCGTCGCCGCGCGTACGCCGTGGTGCCAGTACACATTCCGGAACATCTGGTACTTGGCGAACAACAGCGACTCGAGTGCGCTGAGACCCTTTTCGGTCACCGCCACCTCGAGCGGAGAGCTGTCCGATTCACGGGCCAGGGTGAGTGATTCCAGCAGTCGTTCAACATCCACGGCACCGTAAGGCACGCCGCAGAACAGGCTGTCACGACGCAGGTAGTCGATCTTGTCGAGGTCGAGCGAGCCGGAAACGAGTCCCTGGAGGGGGTGATCCGAGGTCCCGCGGATCAGGCTCATGACGAGATCGGCCGAACCGTCGCCCGACAGCTCCAGCGCAGCTCGAATCTCTGGTGCTTCGAGAAATCGGCCTGCCGCTTCCTCGTGGTGCCCGGGGATCGAATCTGCTTCCAGCTCCTCCATCGCATGAGAGAAGGCGTAGTGTCCAACGTCATGCAGCAGCGCCGCGAGTCGGACCACCGGCAGGACAGCCGCCTCGGCTTCGCTCAATCCTGACAGCACCCCCTGCCGGTCGAGCGTCTCGATCGCCCGACCGGTCAGGTGGTATACGCCAAGGGCATGAAGGAAACGGGTGTGAACCGCGCCCGGATATACGAGGTGAGCGAATCCCAGCTGCTTTACTCGTCGAAGGCGCTGGAACTCGGGGGCACCCACGATCGACGCGGCGGACCGGTCGAGCGTTATGTTCCCCCACAGGGGGTCGCGGACCGTGCGGGCGCTGGTGGCGCTCACCCGGTCCACGAGTGCGTTCTGAGTCCTGCGATCAGGATCCGCCGTTCCCTCCACTCTGCCGCCTGCGCTGAGCCGCGTCTACGACGCTGATGGCCGCGAGATTCGTGATGTCGGCCACCGTCGCGCCCCTCTGGGCGAGGTGCACGGGCTTGCTCAGGCCGAGCAGCACCGGTCCGATCGCTTCCGCGCCGCCGAGCCGGTTCAGGAGCTTGTAGGAGGCGTTGGCCGCGGCCAGGTTGGGGAAGATCAGCACGTTCGCCGTCCGCTTCAGGTCGGAGAACGGGTAGGTATTCTCGAGAATCCCCTTCACGACGGCCGCATCGGCCTGCATTTCGCCTTCCACTGTGATGTCCGGCCTGCGTTCCTTGATCAGTCGAACGGCCTCCTTGACCTTCTCCGACTGGGGGTGCGGCGCCGAACCGAAGTTCGAAAACGACAGCATGGCGACGTAGGGTTCGATTCCGAGTCGCCTGACGAAATCGGCCGTCAATTCCGCCGTCTCCGCGAGCGTTTCCGCGTCCGGCTCGATGTTCACCGTCGTGTCCGCGAAGAAATACAGCTGGTCCTTGACCAGCATCATGTACATCCCCGCCACCTTCTTGATCCCGGGCAGCAGGTCGATCGTCTGCAGAGCCGGCCGAAGAGAACTCGGATAGCTCATGCTGGCACCGCCGATCAGGGTGTCGGCATCCCCCTGTTCAACCATCATCGCGGCATAATGAATCGGCTGGCTCATGCGCGACCTGGCGTTTTCGGTCGTGATTCCCTTGCGCATCCGGCGGTTCACGAATGCCTGCACGTAGCCGTCGAATTTATCGGAGGCGGTCGGATCGAGAATCTCCACGCCCTCCAGGTCGACTTCCACGTCCGCCGCGATCTGCCGGATCCGGTCCGGGTTCCCGAGTAGAATCGGCGTCCCGAACTGTTCCTCGACGATCGCGTGAGAGGCGCGCACCACGACGGGTTGCTCGCCCTCAGGCAGCACGATTCGCTTCGGCGTCCGCTTGGCCTTTTCCATGATCGCCCGCATCAGCTCGCGCGCCGGCCCCAGCCGCGCTTCCAGCTGGCGCTTGTACTCCTCGA
>JAENXO010000221.1 GCA_016649455.1 Gemmatimonadota bacterium
CTTGGCTCGTCGCTGACTGATCCCGCGCATTCAGAGTCGCCGACGCAAACAGTCGTGCCGACCCGAGCACCCTCCCGGACGGAAGAATCATACCGGCGACGAGGCCCGCTTTCGCCGGCCGAATTCGCCGGTATCGGCGGACACGATTCCCCCGGAGGTTGCCGTGGTCCAGCCGGACCTCCGAATATGAAGCATGCATGACCTGCCTGCTCGCTCCCGGCGCGGCTGGGCAGCCATCGTGTTCGGGGTGGCTGCTGCAGCATTGTTCCTCAGACTCGGGGCCTGGCAGCTTTCGAGGTTGTCCGACAGGCGGGCGCTCAATGCCGTTCGCGAATCAGCATCCATCCGCCCGACCATCGATTTTGGATCCGGAGTAGCGACATCCCCTCTCCCGACGGACTCCATCATCTGGCGCCGCGTCGATCTTACCGGTCGGTGGGACCACAGGCACGAATTCGTGGTCCGTGGTCGAGCCTATTTCGGCACACCGGGAGTCCAGGTCGCCACCTTGTTTCGCCCCGTCGACGAGAGCGCGGTACTGGTTCTTCGCGGATGGCTTCCGGCGGCTGACGGGCTCTCTGCGGACCTGACCCGTGGTTCAATCGTCCGTGACACCGGCCTGATCGTGGTGCGAGGCCTGGCCCTCCCGTTCGAATCACCGGGGCCGATTCCAAGTCGGCGAGTTGATTTTCCTGACGGCCAGCGACTCGTCGTGGGTACTCTCGACCTCGAGTCTGTGTCCGCCGAACTCGACGAACCTGTTGTCGAGTGGTTTCTTCAGCTGCTTCCGCTCCCGGCTGACGAAAGTGGAGACCCCGGTTTCCGCACCGGGGAGGGCGTCGATCGGGAGACCGAGACCTCTATCCAGACTTTGCCCGCACCGGCCCTCAACGACGGCCCGCACGCGCTGTACGCGTTCCAGTGGTTCGGGTTTGCGTTGATCGCCCTGGCAGGAGCCTTCTTTCTCCCGCGGGCCGCGCGCGCCGGCTCAATTTCCGTCCCTCGACCAGGAGACAAGTCGTGAGCCACCGAACCTGGATCGATCGCGGCGGTCGCTCGTGGCAGGTCCGTCCCCGGACCCGCGACCAGTGGGACTTCGTGCCGCTGCCCGGCAACTCCGAAACCGCCCGAACGGCCCGCGCTCCAAGCTGGCAGGATGACCCCTTCGAGCTCAGCCGGGAGGAACTGCAGCGGCTGTTCGACGCGGCTCCTGACGCGAACCGGCCTCGTCCCCCTTCGCCGTTCGGCGACTGATTCGTCCCACTCGGTGACAAGTTGACACAACACCCCCGGTGGCGGGACATTGTTTCCGTCCCTGGTTTCGAGTCCCCCTCACGAATCCGATCTGCGGACACACCGGATGGGCGCAGTTTCTAAGCCCATTTGCCACATCTCGAGGGACGCGCGATCTACTGGGCCGATCTGGCACAGTTCACGCAGAGGAGCGCCGGGACGCGGTATACGCGTTCGGCGCCCCTCACGAGAGTTGCGCCCCCCGTCTCTGTCGAGCTGCGGAGACGGCAGCCGTATCCCCAGCTGCGATCAGTCGATCGCGAAGGCGCGGAGACATCGATGCGGGCTGACAAGGTGAAAGGCGGCGTTTCTCCCAGAGTCCTGGTTGTCGAGGACGAGGAGAACGTTCGCGAACTCCTTCTCACGGTTCTGGCCGAGAACGGATACCGGGTAGAGGCAGTCCGGACCGGCGAAGAGGGCCTCCGTCAGCTGGACTCCCAGCTTTACGACCTGGTCCTGCTGGACCTGAACCTGCCCGGCATGCACGGACTCAACGTGCTCGGAGCGGGTCCGGCTCTGCAGACCGACGCCCAGTTCATCGTGATGACGGCGTTCGGATCGATCGACAGTGCCGTCGAAGCGATGAAGCTCGGGGCGGTCGACTTCATCAAGAAACCGTTCCGCACCGAGGAGCTGCTCCACGTTCTCACCAGGGCGATGGAAGAGCTGGATCTCAAGCGGGAAGTGGCCCAGCTCCGCAGTCAGTCGAGCGCCGGCGTCCGCTCCTACCTGGTCGGAAAATCCCAGGCCATGCAGCGAGTGTTCGGGCTCATCGAGCGGGTGGCCCCGACCCGGGCGAACGTGTTGATCAGCGGAGACACGGGAACGGGGAAGGAACTCGTAGCCCGGGCGGTCCACGATCTCTCCGGGCGCAGCCGCCGGCCGTTCGTCGCGATCAACTGCTCGGCTCTGCCGGAATCGCTGCTCGAGTCAGAGCTGTTCGGCCACATGAAGGGCTCCTTCACCGGTGCGGTGCAGAGCAAGCGCGGATTGTTCGAGGAAGCACAGGGCGGCTCGATCTTCCTCGACGAAATCAGCACGGTTTCGGAGGGCGTGCAGATCAAGCTCCTGCGCGTACTGCAGGACCGGAAGGTCACCAGGGTCGGTGGCCGTGAGCCGATCACCGTGGACTTCCGGCTGATCGCCGCGACGAATCGCGACCTCGGCGAACTCGTCGAGCACAAGGAATTCCGCGAAGACCTGTTTTACCGGCTGAACGTGTTCCCGATTCGCGTCCCGCCGCTTCGCGAGCGGAGAGATGACATCCCGCTGCTCGCCCAGCACTTCCGGCAGCGGTTCGCGGAAGAGAACGGACTCGAGCCACCCGAGATTCCGCCCAAGACCATGGCACGCCTGATGGCCTACGACTGGCCGGGCAACGTCAGGGAGCTCGAGAACTTCATCGAACGGGCCGTGATCATGCATTCGGGCGCCCGGGCGATTCCGTTCGAGCCGCCGGGCCAACGTCCGGACCCGGAGCGAAACCTGCTGACGCGGGCACGCGAAGAGAAGTGGGACCTGGAGCGTCTCGAGCGCGAGTATATCCTCGACATGCTGGAGCAGACCCAGTGGCACCAGAGCTCCGCCGCCGAGGCGCTGGGGATCAGCAGACGGACGCTGTACCGGAAGTTGAAGCGATACCGGGAACAGGGAATCCTCCCCGAACCGGCACACGCAGCGCTGAGGTAGGTATCGGACGGCTGGTCCCGAGGGATCAGCCGATCCAGCCGCTCCGCTGCTCGGGGATGCGGCCGTGAGGCAACCACAGTGTGAAGGTCGAGCCCGTTCCGACCTTCGATCGGGCCGTGAGCGCGCCGCCCATGTACTCAGCCAGACGGCGCGACAGCGTCAAGCCGATCCCCATTCCCCTTCGCTCGCGAGTGGACGCGCGCACCCACTCTCCGAAGATCCTCTCCAGGTCTTCCGGGGGAATTCCCGGGCCCTGGTCCTCGACCTCGATCGCCACCCATCGTTCGGCTTCCCGGGCAGGTGACTCCGGCCCATCGGCGTCGATCCCGGCCGTCACCGTCACCGTCGTCCCGTCCGCCGAGAATTTCAGCGCGTTACTGAGCAGGTTCGTAACCACCTGGAGAACGCGATCCGGATCGGCGACCATGCGCAGCGTCGACGGAGATCGCCTGAGCAGCAGCTTCTGGTCCCGTTTCTCGGCCTCCGGACGCATACCATCCACCGCGGCCTGCAGCAGATCGTTCACCACGATCACGCGGGACCAGGTCTCCAGCCTGCCCTGGCCCAGATTCTCGAGGTCCAGTACGTCCTGCACGAGCCGCATCGAGTGCTCGCTGCCGCGCTGGATCTTCTCGGCGATCTCGACGCACTCACCGTCGGTCCGTCCGAGCAGGCGCTCCGACCACATGAGTACTCCGCTGCACGCGTTTCGCAGGTCGTGATTGACGAACGCGTAGAACCGATCGCGCTGCTGCTGCGTTTCGCGCAGCTCTTCGAGCAGTCGCTGCAGCGTGTGGAACTGCCGGGCATTCTCGATCGACACCGCTGCGTGCGCCGCCAGCATGGCGACGATCGCCTCGTCACGATCGGTGAACGAGCCGGCGTCCCGCTTATTGGTCAGGTACAGGTTGCCGAAGATCCGGTCGCCGATCCGGATCGGAACCCCGAGGAAGGAGCTCATGTCGGGATGTCCGCTCGGCATTCCGGCCGAGCGCGAATCCTTCCCCACGTCATCGACACGGATCACGACTCGTGATTGGATCACGGCGCCCAGCAGGCCCTTGCCGACGGGAATCGACGCGATCCGCTCCGCCTGTTCGGCCGGCATCCCACTGGTGATGAACGTCTCGAGCCGGTCTCCGTCGGCGTGCAGCACCCCCAGCGCGCCGTACTCGGCGTTCGTCAGCTCCCTCGCCTTGTCGGTCACCGTCTGCAGCACGGCATCGAGCTCGAGGTCCCTCGATACTTCGACCTCGGCAGCGTGCAGACTCTCCAGAATCGACACGTGGTCCTCGGTCGCCGCCCTCCGCTCGTCGCTCTTTTCCGCCCGCGCGGTTTCCGCTTCGAACATGCGGGCATTCTGGATCGCGAGACCTGCGAGGTGACCGAACGACAGCAGCAGCTCGGCCTCGTCACGCAGCAGGTCGATCTCCTCCTGCCGGGTGACTACCGACAGAGTCCCGTAGCCGCCGTCGCGGGCCCTGAGCGGAACGACCAGGACCCCGGCGGGAGTTCCCTCCTCCAGTCCCGCCGCGGCGAACGACGGCTCGGCCGGAATCGCCTTCAGGATCACCGGTCCGGCCAGTTCCAGCGCTTCACCGCTCACGGTTCCGGAGGGGGGATACCGGCACCCTTTCGCCTGCTCCATCGAACCGGATGCAGCGGCGACCTCGAGCAGTCCGTCGGATGGATCGAGGATCTGGACGCTCGCTCCCGCACCGTCGAACAGCTCGCGGGTCTGCGACGTGACGATCTTGAGGATGGCTGGCAGATCCAGCGTTTCGAGCATGGAGCTGGCCGCGTCACACAGCTCGGCGATGCGGCTGGTCTCGATGAATCGCTCGCGCGTTGTCTCGCCGGCGTCCTTCAAGACCTCTCCTCACCGTGCGGTCCGGGGCTCCCCGTCCGTAGTCGGGTCGGGGGTTCCGTCACTGCGAGACAATATTTCACACTCGGGAGACGCACGCTAGATGGAGAGGGCTGGCGGCTGCGGCAGAGACCCCGAACTGGGACACAGCGTCCCGCTTGCCGGACACGAGCAGGAGAACGATGGGACGGTCAGTCTCCACCGCCCTCCTCAGGTCCGCGAAGCGCCACCGGTTTTCCGAGCAGCTCGGCGTAGATGATGCCCCGTGCCAGCGGCGGCAGAGAGTCGAAACGGTCGAGCCTGGCAGAAGCCGCTCGGCCCCGGTCTCGACGATCCTCGCGCGGCCTCGGAGCCGGTTCATC
>JAENXO010000321.1 GCA_016649455.1 Gemmatimonadota bacterium
ACGGCCGTGTGGAGGACGCCGCTCCCGTGGGAGATCGGGCACCTGACGGTGTGGGTACGGCTGGACGAGTACGCGCTCACCCGGGTGGACGTCCGCTCCACCAGCCGGACGAAGCTCGCTCTGCCGGGGGGAAACCGCCGCCGGGTCCAGGCGCTCGTGTCGGGCCTCGACGGCCAGCTCGGAAAGGGGACGCGCGTTCGGACCTGACGGGTGGAAGGCAGCGCATCGGCGTCAGGCCGCCCTCTCTCCTCCGTGCTTCAGGGCATAGTCGAACTCCGACCGCTCGATTACCGCTGCGGCCGTCAGGTCACCGGTCACGTTCACCGTGGTCCGGCACATGTCGAGAATTCGGTCAACGCCCAGCACGAGGGCGATGCCCGCCGCCGGATCGACTCCCGTCCCCGCCAGGGCCTGCTCCAGCACCACCACGAGGATGATGATTCCGGCGGACGGAACGCCGGCGGCCCCGATCGAGGCCAGCGTCGCCGTGAGCACGATCGTGAACTGGGCGGTGAACGAGATGTCCCCGATCAGCACCTGGGCGATGAACATCGTCGCCACCGCCTGATACAGTGCCGTCCCGTCCATGTTGATCGTCGCCCCGAGCGGCAGCACGAAACTGGACACTTCCTTCTCAATGTCGAGCTTCTCCTCGGCGACCTCCATCGTGACGGGCAGCGTCGCGTTCGAGCTCGAAGTGGAGAAAGCGATCAGTTGAGCCTCGCGGATGCGTCGGAAGAAGTCGCGCGGCTTCCGCCTGGCGAGGTACCGGATCGCGAGTGTGTACGTGATGGCCACGTGGAGGATCAGTCCGAGGACCACGACGAGGCTGTACACCAACAGGCTCTGAAGCACGTCGAGTCCGAACCGGGCAATGACCGCTCCGATGAGCGCGAACACGGCGTACGGCGCGAGACGCATGATCCAGTGAATCATCACCATGGCCGCCTCGTTCACGCCGTCGAAGAAGCCGACGACGTGCTCCCGCCGCTCGGCCGGGAGTGCTGAGACGGCAGCCCCGAAGAAGATCGCGAAGAAGATGATCGGCAGCATATCGCCCGATGCGAGAGCCTCGATGGGATTCCGCGGGATCATCCTGAGCAGAATTTCCATCAGGCCCGGCGCCTCGCGCGCCAGCTCCACCCGGCTGGCGCTCTCAGCCATGTAGGTCGAGCGCAGGCCTTCCAGCGCAGCCGGATCGATCCGGCTTCCCGGCTGAATCAGGTTCGACAGGACCAGGCCGATCGTCACCGCGATCGCCGTCGTCGCCAGATAGTACAACACCGTCTTGCCGCCGATTCGGCCCAGCTTCGTGATGTCTCCCAGGCTGGCGGTCCCCACCACCAGGCTGGCGAATACGAGCGGAACCACGACCATGGTGATCAACCGGATCCAGGCGGTCCCGATCGGCTCGATGAAGACCAGGAAGCTCTTGAGAGGGTCGATCCCAAGCAGGTTCGCGGCGAGGCCCGCCGCCGCTCCTGCCACCAGGGCAATCGAAATCTTCGTGTACAGTTGCATGAATTCACAGGCTGCTGGGGACCTGAATATCGGGCCCGGCAACTTATCGGCGAGCCCTGATCGGTGACAGACCCGGAGGCGCCGGGTAACTTGTCCGCGTGATGATACAGGATACACATGGCCGGTCTGCGATACCGGCCGGGACTTTCTCGGCCTTGCTCGTCTGCCTGGCGGTTCTGCTCGGCGGATGCGGTCCTGCCGAGTCTCCTCCGGCCGAGGAACGGTCCATCCCGAGTACCGGGGAAGGATCGGCATCCACGACTCCGGAGGCCGTGTACCACACCGCGCTCACATTCGTGGGGTTCGGACCGGAACCGTCCCTGATCCATCTGCGATTCGAGAACCGCACCGAGCCTGACCTTCTCCGGCTGGAGTACGACGGTTGGATTCCGGGTTCCGACGCCTGGACGTCAGTGCTCGGAGTCGTGGACTCGATTCCCGTGCCGCGTGCCGCGTGGCGCGTGCTGCCCGCCGGACAGCTCCGGGTGGGAGTCGAGGATGGAGGTGAACTGTCGAACTTGAGGCTCGACCTCGAAGGCGGACCGGTACGCATCGATGCCCTCGAAGAAGTCAGCTCGTGGAGCGGCTCGACGGGTCAGCGAGAGTCCCTGCGGTTCGCCGACCTCCAGGCGGGTGGCCGGGTCGAGAGCGGGTGGCTGCTTCAGCGCCAGCGGGCCCGGCTGCTGGACGAACCGGCTCCGGATCGTCTGATCCAGGCATTCCTCCTCGCCGACACGCTGGGCAACGGACTTCTCATCCTCAGGGATCGCGCGTTCGCCGACGCGCCGGCGACAGTCTGGGCCTGGCTCGACGGAATTCAGCTCGACTGGGCCGATGCCGTGCTGCTGGACCTTCCGGGCTCCACGGGACTGCCCGGTTCCTGGTCGTTCGAGGTGCCCGACGTAGGCCTGTTCGGCGAAATCACCGGCTCCGGGCCGCTGCTGGATGAGCTTCCCGAGGAGGGGGTCGGGTTCAGGCTGTACCGCGCCACGGCGACCATCGGCTTCGCGGACGAGCGACGTCTGCTGGCCGGCATCGGCGTGGAGGAAAGGGGACCGTGACGGAAGTAACCGCGCAGATCCTCCGAGATGGCATCACGGTTCTGTTCGGCGCCCTCGCCGGCGGGGTCACGAACCGCGTCGCGATCCTCATGCTGTTCCACCCGTACGAACCGCCGAAACTGCTGGGTCACCGCATCGAGTGGCTTCAGGGAGCCGTTCCGAAGAACCGCGAGCGCCTGGCGGGAACGGTCGGCCGGACGATCGGGACCACGCTCCTGACACCCGCAGACGTGGCCGCGGAACTGCAGGACGAACGTCTCCGGGAAGCATTCGAACTGCAGCTCCGCAGTCTGCTGGCCGAGCTGCTGGACGGAGAGAAGCCATCTCTGTCCGAGCTGCTCCCCGAAAGCGCCCTGCTCGAGTTGCGCCGAATCCTCGAGATGCTGCTGGACAGTGTCCGGGACCGCGTGATCGCGAATGTCGGATCGGAGGAGTTCGCGGACGACGCCACGGCCTTGCTGAGCACGGTGGCCGACGCTCTGGCGGATGAGTCACTCACCGAATCACTCGGCCCGGAACGGATCGCCGAGCTCAGGGACCGATCGGGCGAGTGGCTCACGCGAGTCGTCGAGTCGGAGTCTTTCGCATCCACCGTGAGGGGCCACCTCGACCGGGCGGCCGGCCGAATTCTGGTGCCGGGCCGATCATTCGAGGAGTTCCTTCCGCAAGGCCTGGTCGCGGCCGTCGAGCACGCGATTGGAGACTATCTCCCGATCGCGATGGAGCGGCTCGGCCGCCTGCTCGAGGATCCGAAGGCCCGGTCTCGCGTCGAGCGGTGGGTGCACGAACTGCTCGAGCGGTTCATGCAGGACCTGCGGTTCCACCAGAGAGTGGTCGCGAAGTTGATCATCACCGAAGACACCGTGGATCGCGTCATCGACACGGTCGAGGCTGAGGGTGCGGACCGGGTCGGCAATCTCCTGCGCGAAGGGGAAGTCCAGGACGCGATGGCCCGCAGCGTGAACGAAGCGATCGTGGACTTTCTGCGACGCCCGGTGATCGACGTACTCGGCGAGCTGGAGGATCAGAGAGTCCAGGATGCGCTGGACTCTGTCACGACCTGGGTCCTGGACGCCGCGCAGGACGCGGAGGTGCGGGAATTCGTAGTCGACCGTGGAGAATCGGCTGTTCTCCGAGCCGGCGAGCGAAGCTGGGGTGACGTCGTTCGGCTCGTTCCCGCGCACAGGCTCGGCGGCTGGCTGGGGAGCGTACT
>JAENXO010000446.1 GCA_016649455.1 Gemmatimonadota bacterium
CGTCAGCCACATCGACATCAGTCGGCCGGCCGTCGATGTCGTGCGGCCGACTGATCGACCGGCCGCTCGGCGTGTACCAGCCCGCGGTCGTCAGCTTCAGGTGGTGGCCTTCAGGAAGCTGATACAGGGTCTGAACCGACCCCTTTCCAAACGTGGTGGTTCCGAGGATTACCGCCCTGTCATGATCCTGCAACGCGCCCGCGACGATTTCCGACGCGCTCGCGCTGTAGTTGTTCACCAGAACGACGATCGGCAGCCCCGGGAACAAATCCTCGCTCGAAGCACGGAAGGTGAAATTCTGGTCCGCGACGCGGGACCGTGTCTCGACGATATCGTCGCGCTGTTCGAGAAACAGGTCCGTCACCGCGACTCCTTCGTCGAGCAGGCCGCCGGGGTTATCTCGAAGATCCAGCACGAGTCCTCGTGCGCCCAGTTCGATCAGCTCGTCGATCGCCGTGCCGATCTCGGCCCGGGCATTCTTGCTGAACGTCTCCAGCCTGACGAACCCGATACCGGGTTCCAGCATGTAAGCCACGACGGGCTCGACGTGGATCTCGGCCCTGACGATCGTGAGGCGAATCGGCTCGGGGACGCCGGGCCGCATTACGGCGAGCTCGACTGGCTCGCCTTTCGGTCCACGCAGACGCTCGACGGCAATATCGTCCGTCCACCCCCTGGCGGAAGATCCCTCGACCTCGAAGATCCAGTCTCCGGTCATCAGTCCTTCGCGCTCGGCTGGAGTGCCCGGCAGGATCCCCATCACCGTGATCCAGTCTCCGACCTGCTGAATCCGGATTCCGAGACCGCCATAATTCCCGGTCGTCGTGATCTCCAGATCCTCCGTCTGCTCCGCGTCGATGAACACCGAGTAGGGATCTCCCAGCTCGTACAGCATCCCATCGATCGCCATTCGGTAGAGCTCGGAGGAATCGATCGGATCGACATAGCGTTCCGCGATCAGGTTCTGGACTTCATCCAGGAGCTGCGCCTTGTGCGAACGTGCCTCCTGTGCCGCGGCACCCCGCTGCAGCATCCAGCCACCAAGTGCGATGGCCAGTACCGAGACCACTACCGCCGGGACCCATGAACGAACTCGACTCATCGACCTTCCCCCTCCGCCCCGGTGAATTCGTTCATGTCCGCCGCGATGGCCAGCAGGGCTTCTGGAGTACGAGCCTCATCCAGCAGCCGCCGCGCCTCTCTGACTTCCGCGCTTCGCTCGACGGCGACCCGCAGACTGGCGATCTCGCCAGCGGCAACTCTCGACATCTCTCTTGCCAGCAGGCCATCGACCGGGTCGCGTGCCAGGTCGAGGTCGTCCGCACCGATCGCCCCCTCGGTTTCGTCGGCCACGAATCGGTCGAACTCACTCCGAATCACCCGCGTGACGACAGTCGGATCGGCGGGCAGTTCGCCCGCCAGGGCCTGACGCGCCGCAAAGCGCAGGGCCAGATCGGGAAGCCGCACATCTGCCTCCCGAAGGCGCTCGCTCAACTCCCGTTCGCTAAGAGTGCTCGTGTCCGCATGGACGATCACGTCGGGGACGATGCCGCCACCTCCGGATACCGCTCGCCCCGCGTCCGTGTGAAACACCTGGCGCTCCACGCTGTCTCCCTCGTCCGGGACCGGCTCCAGCGGCATTCCCATCGTCTCACCCGACCGAACCGCCTCGGTGACGGCGGCATCGAACTCATCCGATCCGAGGCCGAACCCGTGTGACTTCTCATCGTCGCGTTTGCGGTGAATCGAGCGACCGCTCGGAGTGAACCACGTCCCGGTCGTGAGGCGGAGGTAATTCCCGCCCTGCAACTGGAACACGCTCTGCATCACGCCTTTGCCGAATGTGCGCGTACCCAGTACCAGGGCACGGTCGTGGTCCTGCAGTGCCCCGGCGACGATCTCGGAAGCGCTCGCCGACCATCCATTGACCAGCACGATGACGGGAAGCCCGGGGTATCGATCGACGCCCGGAGCGGAGAAGCTCTGACTGTCCCGGGGATCGCGAGCCCTGGTATCCACCACCGCCTCGCCCTGGTCCAGGAACAGATCCGAGATCTCGACCGCCTCGCGCAGAATCCCTCCCTGATTCCACCGGAAGTCAAGGATGAGGGACGTGGCGCCTGACGCGAGCAGGTCGCTCACCGCCGCTTCGAGCTCATGTCTTGAAGCCTGGCTGAACGTCGCGAGCCTCGAGTACCCGACGTCGCCATCCAGCAGCAGCGATTCCACGGCGGCGATGTGGACCTCGCCTCGCATGATCGCGAATTCGAGCGGGTCCTCCACGCCGTTACGGCGCACCGTGACGTTGACTGCCTCGCCGGTCGGGCCGCGCAGCGCGTCGATCGCGTCTTCCTGCTTCCAACCCGCGGTCTGACGTCCGTCGACTGCCGTGATCAGGTCCAGCGCACGCAGATCGAGACTGGAAGATGGACTGTTGGGAAGAACGTCGAGCACGATAATGCCATCGCGGTCCGCCAGGACCCGCATCCCAACTCCGCCGTAGTTGTTAGTCAGCAGGGCACTGAGCTGCTCATCGGGCTGAATGAATGCGGCATAGGGGTCACCGATTTCCTCCAGGAGCCCGCGGATCGCCATCTCGTACAACTCGTCACTGTCGACGGACTCCACGAAATTTCGAGCTACGTTCGTCCGCACGATCTCAAACA